>NZ_JBHVGB010000008.1:0-70804 GCF_042801335.1 Nocardioides sp. NPDC057577
GACTCGGCAGGGTTACGACGCGGCTCGCTCGCTTCGCTTCGCGAGACACCGGTCAGGATGAGCCGACTCGGCAGGTTTTCAGAAACCCAGCTTGCGCAGCTGGCGCGGGTCGCGCTGCCAGTCCTTGGCGATCTTGACGTGCAGGTCGAGGTAGACCGGCATGCCGAGCAGCTCCTTGATCTGCAGGCGCGCGCGCTGCCCGACGTCTTTGAGCCGTGAGCCCTTGTGGCCGATCACGATGCCCTTCTGGGAGTCGCGCTCGACGTACAGGAAGGCGTGGATGTCCATCAGCGGCTTGTCCTCCGGGCGGTCCTCACGCAGGCGCATCTCCTCGACGACGACCGCGATGGAGTGCGGGAGCTCGTCGCGTACGCCTTCCAGGGCCGCCTCGCGGATGAGCTCGGCGATGATGATCTCCTCGGGAGAGTCGGTGAGCTCCCCGTCCGGGTAGAGCGGCGGGCCCTCGGGGAGGAGCTTGATGAGGAGCTCGGAGAGCAGGTCGATCTGGTCGCCGCCGACGCTGGAGACGGGGACGATCTCGGCCCACTCGATGCCGAGCTCGACCCCGAGGGTCTGGATCGACATCAGGTGCTCGCCGATCTGCTCGGGGGTGGCGAGGTCGGTCTTGGTGGCGACCGCGACCCGCTTGATGCCCTTCTTGAGCTTGTTGGCGTTCTCCGCGATCCGGCGGTCACCGGGGCCGATCTTCTCGTTGCACGGGAAGCAGATCGCGACCACGTCGACCTCGGTCCAGGTGGCCTCGACGAGGTCGTTGAGGCGCTCGCCGAGTAGCGTGCGCGGCCGGTGGATGCCCGGGGTGTCGACGAGGATCAGCTGGCCGTCGGGTCGGTGGACGATGCCCTTGACCACGGTGCGGGTCGTCTGCGGCTTGTCGGAGGTGATCGCCACCTTGGTGCCGACCAGCGCGTTGGTCAGGGTCGACTTGCCCGCGTTGGGTCGTCCGACGAACGACACGAAGCCGCTCCGAAATGCCTCGGTCACTGCTGCTCCTGCTGCTCGTCGTATCGCTGCCAGATCTGCTCGTCGGTGAGCCCCTGGGCCTTGCCCTCACGCCATACCGGTCCGGGATCGACCGAGCGCGGCTGCCGCTTCTGGCCGCCACCGCGCCAGTAGCCCATCACGTCGTAGGCGTGGGAGTCGAGCTTCCGCTCGCGCATCAGATGCTTGCGGATCGCCCGCATCTGGCTGGACTCACCGGCCATCCAGAAGTAGCCGTCGCCTTCGGGCCAGTCGATCTTCTCCACGGCCGCCGCCAGGTCGGAGGAGGTCTCCGAGGGCGGCGCGGACCAGGTGACCTCGGCGGTCTCCGGGAGATATCCAGGCAGGTCGTCGGGGGTCTCCGCCCAGATCCGCGTCGGCAGCGTGGTGGTCTCGGCGATCCGCGCCATGGCCGGCATCGCGGTCAGGTCGCCGACCAGCAGCAGCCACCGGGCACCCTCGGGCGCCGCGTAGGAGCCCTTGGGCTCGGTGATCGTGACCGTCTGCCCCACCGGGTCGAGACGGGTGGCCCACTCGGTCACCAGCCCGACGTCGTGGACGACGACGTCGAGGGTCAGCTCGCCGTCCCGCCAGGACCGCACGGTGTAGTAGCGCGACTGGAACTGCCCCGGCACGATCAGGCCGACCCATTCGTCGGGGATCCCGGTGGACTCGAACCCGGCCAGGCCGGGACCGCCGAGCACCAGGCGTACGAGGTGGGGCGTGATCTGCTCGCGCCGCAGCACCTCCGCGGCGTACTGCTGGGCCTTGACACTCATCGCCTCAAGGTTATCCGCGCAGACGCGGCCCGCCCGCATCAGCGGCGCACTCACTCGTGGCTGATGGCGAGCAGAGCCTCCCGAGTCGCGTCGTCGGCCGGGAACATCGCCTCGACCGCGATCTCGTCGACCGTCACGTCGCGAGGCGCGCCGATCACGGAGAGGACGTAGAGGAAGGACAGGTCGCCGAGGCTCGTACGCAGCAGCAGCGGCAGCACCGGCAAGGCACCGTCCCTCGCGGTGATCGCCGGCGCCTCCACGCCGGCGCCGGCCGGCGCCGGATAGCCCTCGACGTCCTCGAGGAGCTCGGCCAGCCCGTCGGCCGCGGTGCGGTCGAGCTGCCGACGGATCCGGCGTACGACGTGGGCCCGCCACTGGGTGTAGTTGCGCACCTGCGACGCCAGACCGTCGGGATGCAACGTCGCGCGCAGCATGTTGAGCCGCGGCAGCCGCAGCGCGTCCGGCAGCGGAGCCAGGAAGAGGTCCATGGGCCGGTTGGTCGCCACCATGTCCCAGCGGACGTCGACCGCGCAGGCCGGATAGGGCTCGTGGGCGGTGAGCACCGCCTCGACGGCGGACCTGGCGACCCCGAGGTCGTCGAGCGGCCGCTCCTGGTGGACGGGCGCGAACCCGGCCGCCAGATAGAGCCGGTTGCGCTCGCGCAGCGGCACCTCGAGCTCCTCGCAGAGCCGCTCGATCATCGTCCGGCTCGGACCCGACCGGCCGGTCTCGATGAAGCTGAGATGGCGAGCCGACACGTCGGCCGCGATCGCCACCTCCAGCTGGGAGCGACGGCGCCGCTCGCGCCAGTCGCGAAGCAGCTCTCCGACGCTCAGCTGGGCCGTTGTCATGCGCCCAGGCTGCCGGGCCGAGCGCGGCGCGGCAACTACCCGCGAGGTAATCGACACAGTGCGCCCGAAGGCGGATCGTCGTGGCCATGACGACTGAAACCACACCCCGCTCACCTGCCGCCACCGCCGAGGCGTACGTCTCGTTCTGGAACCTCGTCGCCGACGAGCAGCGCACCCTCGGCGCCACCCTGTTCGCCTCCGACGTCGCTCGCTCCACCCCGATCGGCGAGTCCACCGGTCTCGAGGCGCTGATCGACTTCACCCGCCAGTTCACCGAGGGCGTCGGTGCCTACACGTTCGTGGCGCGCGCCGAGCCCGATTCACACCACGGGCACGTCCGGGTGCGCTGGGAGATCCTCAAGGAGGAGGGCTCGTTCGCCGAAGGCACCGACGTCCTCGGTCTGGACCGGTCCGGACGGATCGCCGCGATCACGGCGTTCATCGATCGCGCCCCCGAGGGCTTCGATCCCGACGCCCACCACGAGGAGGGCTGACGTTTCCTGATCAGGCGGGGCCACCACCCAGACCGATCTCGTTGCCGTCGGGGTCGCGGAAGATCGTCTTACGGACCCCGTTGCCGTACGTCTCCTGCGACTCCGGCCGCAGGCCGCGGTCGGCGATCGCGGCGAGGCGGGCGTCCAGGTCCTCGACGAAGAGGGTGAGGAAGCCACGCCCGGCGTGCTCCGGCTTCACCTCGACGTAGAGGTAGCCGTGCTCGACCACCTCGAAGACGGCCTCGACGTCGTTGGGGTAGAAGGCCGGCGGGCCACCGAGCAGCGCCTCGTACCAGCGGGCCGCTCGCGCCAGGTCCGCGACCGGAAGTCCGGCGAACAGGTCGGTCATCTCAGAACCTCCAGCGGGTCGCACCGTAGGGCTCGACGGTCGCGACCGCGTGGGCGGAGCTCGCGTCGATGCGGAAGACGTGCCAGGGCGCCGGACCGGCGCTCTGCGCGTTGAACGGCGCCGTGACGGCCTCGCCGGAGTCGTCGACCTCGGCCGGCCAGCCCTCGTCGTCGTGGTAGTGCTTGGCCACGCGCTCGAGCTCGTCGCCGAGGACCCGCGTCACGCGGCCCTCCACGACCAGGTCGAACTCACGCACCGTGAGCGACAGCGCACAGCGGGGATCGCGGGCGAGGTTGCGGCCACGCCGCGTCCCCGGGCCGGTGACCAGGTAGAAGCTGCCGTCGAGCCAGACCGCGCCGACCGCGTTCACGTGCGGACCGCCGTCGGCGTTGATCGTGCTCACCCAGGTCGTGTAGCGCCCGGGCTCGCCCTCCTGCGACCCGGGGCCCTGGTTGAAGCCCTGGTCGAGGCGAGCGGTCACCTCCTCCCAGGACATCGGCGGGGCGGCGTACATCTCAGCGAGGTTGTGGGTCTCCATGGCGGTGTCTCCTTCGACTGGTTCAGACTCTTCACCTGTTCCACGAAGGAGTCACCGCCATTTCGACAGTGCCACGATCTCTAGCTAAAAGGCGTGCCGCAGCGGGTAGCCCGAGCTCCCGTCCACCGTCTTGGTGGCGAGCACGTGGTGGAGCTGGATGTTGTCGCGCTCGAAACCGATCCGGGAACCGGCCATGTAGATGCCCCAGACCTTCGCCGTGCCGAGGCCGACCTCGTTGACGCAGGCGTCCCAGTTGTCGCGCAGGTTGTCGTTCCACGCCGTGAGCGTCTTGGCGTAGTGGACCCGGATGTTCTCGTGGTGCTGCACCTCGAGGTCGGCGTTCTCGATCGCGGACACGATGGTGCCCGACCCGATCAGCTCCCCGTCGGGGAACACGTAGCGGTCGATGAAGGCCCCCGCGTTCGCCCGCGAGACGTTGTCGGGACGGGTGATGCAGTGGTTGAGCAGCCGGCCCCCGTCGCGCAGCTTGGACCTGATGAAGCCGAAGTAGGCCGGGTAGTTGGCCACGCCGATGTGCTCGGTGAGCCCGATCGAGCTGACCGCGTCGAAGTCCCCCTCGACCACGTCGCGGTAGTCGGAGAAGCGCACCTCGGCGACGTCGTCGAGACGATCGGCCTTGATCGCCTTCTGCGCCCAGCTGGCCTGCTCGCGCGAGAGCGTGACGCCGAGCGCCTTGACCCCGTAGTGCTTGGCCGCGTGACGCACCATCCCGCCCCAGCCGCAGCCGATGTCGAGCAGCCGCATCCCGGGCTCGAGCCCGAGCTTGCGGCAGATCAGGTCGTACTTGGCCGCCTGCGCCTCCTCGAGCGTGGCGTCATCGGTCGGGTAGAGGGCACAGGTGTAGGTCATCGACGGGCCGAGGACGTACTCGTAGAAGGTGTTGGAGACGTCGTAGTGATGGTGGATCGCGTCGGCGTCGCGCTCGTGCGAGTGCCGCGTCCACGGCAGCGCGCTGATGGCGCGACCGGAGAGGTGACGTACGTTCTCGGCCCGCTGCCGCCACGCCGGCAGGTGCTCCTGCGGCGGTGGCTTGGGCGGGACGAAGTTCTTCACCCCCAGGGCGCGCACCATGTCGACCGTCTCCCGAGGGCTGGGCCGCTTGAAGTCGGTCTTGTCCAGGATCAGGTCCAGGAGCGGATAGGGGTCGCCCGGGTGGATGCCGTGCAGGGCCATGTCACCGCTGACATAGGCACGTGCCAGCCCCAGATCGCCCGGCGCGGTCAGCAGGAACGCGAGCCCGCGCGGGTTGAGGATCTCCATCCCGAAGGGAGAGTCCGTGTCGCCGGCGACACTGCCGTCGTACGCGGTGAGCTTGATCGGCAGCCCACCGTCGAAGAGTTCGTTGATGGTCTCTGCAATATGGTTCACAGTCTCTTCACCGCCTTGCTGTACAGATCGGTCAACCGGTTGCCGGGGTCATACCTCGCCTTCACGGCAGCGAGGTTGTCCCCGTCATAGAGAGCGTCGAAGACATCCTTGTCGTAGAACGCCTCGGAGTAGAGCGATTTATGCCCGCCGAGCTCGTGGACCTGATCCTCGATCGCACGGTTCTTGGGGGCGTTGACGGCCCCGGGGCCGACGTGGACCGTCCCCCAGAAACCGACGTTGACGTACGTCCGGCCTGCCTCGAGCGGGTAGGTCGGCCATTTCTCTCCTGTGTTCGTCCCCCGGGACACCAGCGGGCACAGCCACACCGGCCGCATCCCGATCTCGGCGTCGAACCACTCCAGGAACGCCGGAAGGTTCTCGACCGGGACCTCGATGTCCTGGATCACCCGTTCCCGCAGGAGCCGTCCGGCACGGGCGTCGAGCTTGTCGGCGATGCCGAACCTGCGGTCCAGGCCGACAAGCTTCATGTAGACGTCCGAGCGCCGCAGCCGGCGCGGCCACACCCTGCGGAGGTACTTGTTCTGCGCGCCGAAGGCGCCCGAGCACCAGAACCAGTCGGTGTCCCAGCGCCACAGGTAGTCGTAGGTCGTCAGGAGGTCGACTCCGCCGTTTTCTTGGGAGAGCTGCTGGATCGAGCGGTAGTAGATCTGCTGGCCGCCGTAGTCGCTGGGGGGCCGCGTGGCCTTCTCGGTCCAGGTCGCGAGGGTCAGGTAGTACTCCCCCGGCTCGAACGCGACGCCGTCGAGGCCGTCGACCCGCTCCCCCTCGTACGTCCTGGTCTCGGTGATCTGCGCGATCGTCTTGGTGAGCAGGCCGAGGTCGTCGAAGCGCACGTGCCGCAGCGCGACGTATCCCGGCACCTTCTCCAGCTTGATCTTGAGCCGGGTGGCGTAGCCGAGCGAGCCGTAGGAGTTGGGGAAGGTGTCGAACAGGTCCTCCCCCGGCGTCGTGGTGACGATCTCGCCCGACCCGGTCAGGATGTCCATCTCCAGCACCGACTCGTGCGGCATCCCGTTGCGGAACGAGGTGGACTCGATACCCATCCCGGTCACCGCGCCACCGAGCGTGATCGTGCGCAGCTGCGGGACGACGTACGGGATCATCCCGTACGCCAAGGTGACGTCGACGAGGTCCTCGTAGGTGCACATCCCCTGGACGTCGGCAGTGCCCGCCTCGGCATCGACCTCGATCACGCCGCCCAGGCCGGAGACGTCGAGACCCGGGGCATCGGACGCCGCCCGGGCCCGGAAGAGGTTGGTGGTGCGTTTGGCCAGTCTGACGGGAGCGCCGTCAGGGATCCTCGCGTAGGAAGCCGTCAGCCGCTCGACGGCCTCGGTGTGTCGTTGCCAACCAGTCTCACCCGTCACTCCACGCACTTTACTCTCGCCCTGGGATCTCGGGTTTCGATTTTCACGTTCGGTCGCTTACAGTCACCAGCGCCGACTGCTCCCGTCGAGCGCCCCCATCTCGTGCACCCTGGAGGGTCCCCATGTCCAGTGCTGCCCATCGTGACGCTGTCTCCACGCTCGCCGAGAAGGCAACCCCCTACTTCACCGAGAACCAGGTCAAGTGGCGCAACAAGTCCGTGTCCCAGGCCCGGCTCGCGCTGGCGATCGACCAGATCGTCGTGCACATGCGTGAGAAGGGCGTCGACATGGCGACCATGAACGGCCTCACCGCCTACCGGGACGAGGACGGGATCCACGTCACGATCGAGCTCGGCACCCTCCCGCTCCTCGCCGAGTCCGGCGGGGCCGGTGGGACCGGCGGCCACCGAGCCGCTCGCTGAGCGGCCCGCAGCAGCTCAGCGGAGGTTGCCGCGCGGATCGCCGACGAGGACAGGGACGTCCTCGCCCGCGAACTCCTTGACGATCGAGAGGTCGTTCGCCGAGGCCTCCCCGGCCTCGCCGAGCACGACCACGGCCTCGAGGCCCTTGGAGCCGGACGCCACCGCCATCGCCACACAGACACCGATCGCGGAGACCTGGAGCGAGGGCAGGTCCACGGTCGCGGCCGCGTAGGTGCGGCCGTCGAGGTCGCGTACGGCTGCTCCTTCGGTCGCGCCGGTGCGGGCGCGCGTCGCGCGGGCCAGGGTGACCAGCTTGCGGTCCTCCGCGGAGGGCTCACTCTGCTCGGGCATGGGCCTCTTTCTTCCTGTCCGTCTTCTCGCTCTGCTCGTCCTCGTCATCGGCGTCGGTCTCGGCCGGGACGATGACGCTGATGCGTACGGTACCGATCTTGTTCCGCCTGCCGGCGACCTCCTCGGCCACGAAGCAGAGGCCGTGGGCCTCGACCTCGGACCCGGGGATCGGCACGAGGCCGAGATGCTTGGCCATCAGACCGCGTACGGAGTCGACGTCGTCCTCCTCGACGGCGACGCCGATGAGCTCCTCGAGGTCGCTGACCAGGAAGCGGGAGGGCACCCGCCAGGAGCCGTCGCCGAGGTGGAGGGGCTCGCGGTCCTCGATGTCGTACTCGTCGGTGATCTCGCCGACGATCTCCTCGAGGATGTCCTCGATGGTGATCAGGCCGGCGGTGCCGCCGTATTCGTCGACGACGACCGCGATGTGCTGGCGGTGCTGCTGCATCTCGGCCAGCAGCTCGTCGACCGGTTTGGAGTCGGGGACCCAGGTCGGCTTGCGCATCAGCGACTCGACCCGCTGGGTGGTCTCGACCTCCGGCGCCTCGAAGTCGCGTGCGACGACGTCCTTGAGGTAGACCATGCCGATGATGTCGTCGAGGCTGTCGTCGATCACCGGCATCCGGGAGTAGCCCGAGCGCAGGAACAGCGACAGCGCCTGGCGCAGGGTCTTGCGCCGCTCCAGGAAGACGATGTCGCCTCGGGGCACCATCACCTCGCGGGCGCGGGTGTCGCCGAGCTCGAAGACCGAGTGGATCATCCGGCGCTCGTCGGCCTCGATCAGGTCGGAGGCCTCGGCGATGTCGACGAGCTCGCGCAGCTCGGTCTCCGTCGAGAACGGGCCCTTGCGGAAGCCCTTGCCGGGAGTGAGCGCGTTACCGAGCATGATCAGCAGGCTCGGGATCGGGCCGAGGATGGCCGTGATCGCGCCGATCGGGCCGGCGACCGCGAGGGCGATGCCCTCGTGGTGCTGACGCCCCAGCGTGCGGGGAGCGACGCCGATCACGACGAAGGAGACCACTGTCATCGTCGTGGTCGCGGTGAGCACCGTCGGCCACCAGCGTCCCTGGTAGAGGTCATAGGCCCACAGCGTGACCAGGACGGTGGCGCCGATCTCGCACAGCATCCTGAGCAGCAGGACCGTGTTGACGTAGCGGGCGGGGTCGCCGACCACCGCGACCAGGCGCTTGGCGCCGGCACGGCCCTCGGAGACCAGCTCGGCGGCGCGAGCGCGGGAGAAGGCGCTGAGCGCCGCGTCGGCGGCGGAGAAGATGCCGGCGATCAGGACCAGAACTGCGGCTGCGATCAGCAGCCTCGCATCGTCCATGGGTGGTGGTGGTGCTCCTACTCGGGTGCGGTGGCCGAAGAGCCCCAGGCCGTGAGCAGCTTGGCCTGCAGCCCGAACATCTCGGCGTGCTCGTCGGGGTCCACGTGGTCGTAGCCGAGCAGGTGGAGAATACCGTGGGTGGTCAGCAGCTCGATCTCCGCCACGGTGCCGTGGCCGGCCGCCTCTCCCTGCTTGGCCGCGATCGTCGGCGCGATGATGATGTCGCCGAGGTCGCCCTCCTCCGGCTCCTCGTCGAGACGGCCGGGAAGGAGCTCGTCGCCGGGGAAGGACAGCACGTCGGTCGGACCCTCGGTGTCGAAGTAGCGCTCGTTGAGCTCGGTGATCGTGGCCTCGTCGCCGAACTTGATCCGCAGGTCGGCCTGCGGGTGCACGCGCAGCTGCTCGAGCAGGAAACGAGCGAGCTTGGCGACGTGCTCGACGTCGATCTCCTGCTCGGACTCGTTGATGATCTCCGTGCTCATGCCGCCGCCTCCGTAGCGCAGGCGCAATCATACGGACGCGGCGGCCTGAGGCTTATGGTCGCTCGCTGGCGCTCGCTCATCTCGTCTCCCCCGAGGCCCGGGTCTGACTCCGTACGTCGTGCTCCTCGTAGGCGGCGACGATCTTGGCGACCAGTCGGTGGCGGACGACGTCGTGGCTGGTCAGGTTGTTGAAGCTGATGTCCTTGACGTCGTCGAGGATGCCCTCGACGACCCGCAGACCCGACTTCTGCCCGGAGGGGAGGTCGGTCTGGGTGACGTCACCGGTGACCACGATCTTGGAGCCGAAGCCGAGGCGGGTCAGGAACATCTTCATCTGCTCGGGCGTGGTGTTCTGCGCCTCGTCGAGAATGATGAAGGAGTCGTTGAGGCTGCGTCCGCGGAGGAACGCGAGCGGCGCCACCTCGATGGTCCCCGACGCCATCAGCTTGGGGATCATCTCCGGGTCCATCATGTCGTGCAGCGCGTCGTAGAGCGGGCGCAGGTAGGGGTCGATCTTCTCGGTCAGCGTGCCGGGCAGGAAGCCCAGCTTCTCGCCGGCCTCGACCGCGGGGCGGCTCAGGATGATCCGGTTGACCTGCTTGGACTGCAGCGCCTGGACCGCCTTGGCGACCGCAAGATAGGTCTTGCCGGTGCCTGCCGGGCCGATGCCGAAGGTGATCGTGTGCTTGTCGATCGCGTCGACATAGCGCTTCTGGTTGAGCGTCTTGGGACGGATGCTCCGGCCGCGGTTGGAGAGGATGTTGAGGCTGAGCACGTCGGCCGGCTTCTCCGTCGTGTCGGCCTGGAGCATGCCGATCACCCGCTCGACCGTCTCACCGCTCACGCCCTGGCCGGTGCGGATGATCTGGACCAGCTCCTCCAGGACCCGCTCGATCATCGCGATCTCGCTCGGCTCGCCGTGGAGGGTGATCCGGTTGCCACGCACGTGCACGTCGGCGTCGAAGTGGGCCTCGATGATCCCGAGGTGCTCATCGGCCGGGCCGAGGACGGTCACCATGTCGACGCTGTTCGGAACGACCACCGTGTGCTTGGTCGAGGTCGAGGTCGCCGTCGGAGCGGCGGTCGGGAGCGGACTTGGGTGTCGATCGGTCATGGATGCCCGGCAGGGCCCTTTCTGGTCACGAGGCTGATGCTCCCATGGTACGCGGGCCGCGGCCTTGGCTCCTACTGGATAGTTCGGCTCGCCCGCGTCAGCTGTTCAGCAGGATCTCGACGCGGGAGGTCTCCTCAGCGAGCTCGTCGCGCTCGTCGGGAGAGAGATCACGGAGCAGCTTGACGACCTCGACCTTGCCGTCGACCGGCTTCCAGAGGCCGACGAGGTGGCCGCCGGCGATGATGACCGCGCCGCCACCCCCGATGCCCCATTCCTTCCGGGTCCCCTTGGCGGTGATCCGCTCTCGGTCGGCGTGCGAGAGCCAGACGTTGTCGAACCGCCCCAGCAGGCGCACCGGGGCGTGCTCCTCGCCCGTGGCGAGCGGAGCGTCGGGGACGTCGTAGAGGGTCTTGCCGGCCTCGTCGCGGTAGGTCGCCAGCCCCTCGATCCGCTTGATCACCGGGCCCAGTCGGGTCAACGACGACCAGGTGGTGATGTCTGCGGCGGTGGCCGGCCCGAAGGCGAGCAGGTAGCGACGTACAATCTCCGGCGCCAGCGTCGGGACGACATCGTCCACGGTCACCGGGGGCACACCCGTCCAGCGCGGGAGCAGGTCGTAGACGAGCCCGCCCGAGCCCTTCCACAGCCCCCGTGGCGGCAGCTGGACCAGCGGCAGCTCGTTGCGCGCCCGCAGGCCGAGCGCCTTGGCCGGGACGCCGGGGAAGTGCTCGACCAGACCGGCCTCGAGGGCCGCGTTGGGCAGCGCCCCGAGAGCGAGTACGTCCTCGGCCGCCTCCACGAAACCCTCCAGCTGCGCCGCCGGGCGGACGATCTCGACCCGCTGGGTGTAGAAGTCATGGACCGGCTGGGTCCAGGCCCTGATCAGCGCCGCATCGGCGGCGGTGTGCATGTGGATCGTGGACCGTAGCGAGGAGAGCCGGACCAACGCGCTCGACTCGAGCTGTGCGCTGAGCGCGTAGGGGTCGAACGACTCCAGCCGGGCGGCCAGCGCGAAGAACGGCGGCGACGTCTCCTGCGCCTGCAGGCCGACCAGATGCTCGATCATCTCGGCCGGGGTGAGAGAGGCCCGCGACAGCAGGTGCTGGCGGAGCAGGAGGGTCCGGTTGAGCTGCCGTTCGGTGAGGATCACGGTAGCGATGATCTCCTACTCGACGGTGATCCGGGCGCCGACTTCTTCAGAAGGCTTCCCCTCGCCGTCGGAGGTGTCGTCGGTGCGGGCGATGAAGAGGTACGTCCCGGGCTCGAGCTCGGAGACGTCGACCGTCGTCGTCCACGGATAGAGCTTGTCCATCCACCCCTCGGCGGTCGCGAACCCGTCCAGCACCGTCTCGCCGGTGGTGTCGCGGACCTCCCACGGCACGTTCGCCTCGTTCGAGTTGGCCTTGCCCGACGCCTCGAAGCTGTCGGAGACCGTCGCCCCCTCGGCCGGCGCCGCCAGCGTGATCAGAGCGGAGGTCCGTGGCAGCGTCGACGGCTGCTCGGACGGCTGGGTCGAGACCTCGGGGTCCTCGGCGACGGCATCGTCGCTGCCGCACCCGCCGGCCAGTACACCGCAGAGAGCAAGAGCGATGATGGCGCCCGCCGGACGCGTACGTGTGCTCCTCATGCCTCCATACTCACCCGGCGCCACCAAAGGACGAACCCACCACGCCGAGCAGTCGGCGGTCAGTCGGCCGGCCGGTCAGTCCCAGCGGCGGGTGCGGGCCAGCAGGGCGGCAGCGGCGGCGACGCCGGCGGTGGAGGTGCGCAGAACCTCGGCGCCGAGGCGGATGGTGGTGGCGCCGGCCTTCTCGAACTGGGCGATCTCGTCCTCCGTGAGGCCGCCCTCGGGGCCGACCACGACGAGGATGGTGCCCTCGTCGACGACGGGGACGGCCCCGAGCGGGAGGGTGCCCTCCTCGTGGAGCACGACGGCGACGTCGGCCGCCTCGATCTTGGCCACGACGGCGTCGGTGGTGGCCAGCGGCTCGACCTCGGGGTGCCACAGCCGGCGGGACTGCTTGGCGGCCTCCCGAGCGGTGGCTCGCCAGCGGGCGAGGGACTTGACCGCGCGCTCGCCCTTCCAGACGGCGACCGAGCGGGTCGCTGCCCACGGGACGATGCTGGCGGCCCCGATCTCGGTGAGCATCTCGACGGCGAGCTCGCCGCGGTCGCCCTTGGGGAGCGCCTGGACGACCGTCAGCGCGGGCTCGGGCGGCGCGTCGCCGAGGATGACGTCCTCGACGCGTACGGTCATCGACTTCTTGGTGGTCTGCGTGATCGTGCCGGTGACGCCCTCGCCCGCGCCGTCGGTGAGCACGACCTCCTCGCCCACCCGGAGGCGGCGTACGACGACCGCGTGGTGGCCCTCGTCGCCGCTCACCTCGATGTCGTCGCCGACGCGGGTGCCGACGAGCGACTCGACGAGGTGAACGGGAAGGGTCATGTCAGCTCCGCGCCTGTCTCAGTGCCCGTTGAGGGTGTCCTTGAACCAGGAGAAGACGCCGCCCTTGTGGGCCGCCTTGAGCTGGCCCTGGACGGACTCCTCACCGCGCAGCTCGGCGAGCTGGCGCAGCAGCGCCTCCTGCTCGAGGTCGAGCTTGGTGGGGGTCTCCACGTTGATGGTCACGATCAGGTCGCCACGACCGCCCCGCAGACCGGGCACACCGCGGCCGCGCAGGACGTGGTCGGTGCCGGACTGGGTGCCGGCCTTGAGGTCGATGTGGATCGAGGCGTCCTCGGGGTCGATCTGGTCGACGCCCTCGCCGACGAGGTCGGCCTCCAGCGTCGGCAGGTTGAGCGTGGTGCCGAGCGCGGCCGCGGTCATCGGCACCTTCGCGGTGCAGTGCAGGTCGTTGCCCCGGCGCGTGAAGGTGGCGTGCTTGGCGACGTGGATCTCGACGTAGAGGTCGCCGGCGGGGCCGCCGCCGGGGCCGATCTCGCCCTGCTCGGCGAGCTGCACCCGGGTGCCGTCGTCGACGCCCGGCGGGATCTTGACCGTCAGGGTGCGGTGGGAGCGCACCCGGCCCTCGCCGCTGCAGTCGCGGCACGGGTCGGGGATGACGGTGCCGAAGCCGTTGCAGGCGGAGCACGGACGCAGCGTACGGATCTCACCCAGGAAGGAGCGCTGCACGACCGCGACCTCGCCCTGGCCGTGGCAGGTCTCGCACGGGACCGGGTGGGAGCCTTCCGCGGCCCCCTCGCCGCCACAGGTGTCACAGACGACCGCGGTGTCGACCTTGAGGTCGCGGGTGACGCCGAAGGCCGCCTCGGCCAGGTCGATGTCGAGACGGATCAGGGCGTCCTGCCCGCGACGTACGCGCGGACGGGGCCCACGCCCCGCGCCGCCGGTGCCGGCACCGGCGCCGCCGAAGAAGGCGTCCATGATGTCGGTGAACGAGAAGCCCGCGCCCTGTGCGCCGAACCCGCCCGCGAACGGGTCGCCACCGCGGTCGTACGCAGCCCGCTTCTGCGGGTCGCTCAGCACCTCGTAGGCGTGGGAGATCTCCTTGAACTTCTCCTGCGACTCGGCGTCGGGGTTGACGTCCGGGTGGTACTGGCGCGCCAGCTTCCGGTAGGCCTTCTTGATCGTTGCGTCGTCGGCGTCCTTGTCGACACCGAGGAGCTCATAGGGGTCCAACGTCGGTCTTCCTGCCATCGAAGTTCGTTGCTCTTTCTTAAGCCTCGTCGAGGATCCGGGAGAGGTAGCGCGCCACCGCGCGCACCGCCGCCATGGATCCGGGGTAGTCCATCCGGGTCGGCCCGACCACGCCGAGCGTGGCCAGCGCCTCGTCGCCGGGTCCGTAGCCGGTCGCGACCACGCTGGTCTGCGACAGCTCCTGGTAGGGGCCCTCGGCGCCGATCCGCACCGTGACCAGCCCGCCCGCGGTCGCCTCGCCCATCAGCTTGAGCAGGACGACGTGCTCCTCCAGGGCCTCCAGGAGCGGGCGTACGGCAGTGTCGAAGCTGTCGCCGAAGCGGGCCAGGTTGCTGGTGCCGCCGATCGAGATCCGCTCGTCGGAGCGGTGGTCGTTCATCGCCTCGATCAGAGCCTCTGCCACGGCGGCCGCGAGCCCATCCTTCAATGTATCCGTCTGCGGGGCGTCGACGGGCGCATCGGCCGGCCGGGCGATCGTGCGCAGCGCCTCCCCGGCCTCGGCGATGACGGCACCGACGACCGCGGTGTTGATCCGCGCGCGCAGCATGGCCAGGGTTTCCTCGGAGACCTCTTCGGCGACCTCGAGCAGTCGCTGCTCGACCCGGCCGGTGCTGAGGATGAGCACGAGGAGGAGCCTGGTCGGGGCCAGTGCGACCAGCTCGACGTGGCGGACGGTCGAGCGGCTCAGGGTCGGGTACTGCACGACCGCGACCTGGCGGGTCAGCTGGGAGAGCAACCGGGTGGAGCGGCTGACGACGTCGTCGAGGTCGACCGCGCCGTCGAGGAAGCCGGCGATCGCCCGCTTCTCGGCCGCGGTCATCGGCTTGACAGTGGTCAGCCGGTCGACGAAGAGCCGGTAGCCCTTGTCGGTGGGCACCCGGCCGGCGCTGGTGTGGGGGGCGGTGATGTAGCCCTCCTCCTCCAGCGCGGCCATGTCGTTGCGTACCGTCGCCGGGGAGACACCCAGACCGTGACGCTCCACGAGCGCCTTGGAGCCGACCGGCTCCTCGGTCTTCACGTAGTCCTCGACGATCGCCCGGAGGACGGAGAGCCTGCGTTCGTTCTGCATCTGCGCCCTCCTGTCGTCCTGGCTGCCTGGCACTCATTCCGTGCGAGTGCCAATCCTACCGGTTCGGGTCACAGGAACCAGTTTCCGGTGGCCGCTCCACTCTGTGGAACGGGTTACTTCTCTCGCCATCGAGATAGCCTTAGGTTAGGCTGACCTTAGAGTCATTCGCTGCACTGCTTCCGCCCCACTGGAGAGTCCTATGATCGCCGACGATCTGCTGGTCCGCATCACGGCCCACGCCAACGACGAGCACCAGGCGGACCTGTGCCGCTCGCTCTCGGCACGGCTCGGGCTGCGACCGCGCCACATCGTGGGCGTACGTCTCTCCGACCTCACCGCCGAGAGCGTCGCCGTCTCCTGGATCACGCTCGACGGCGGCCACCACGTGACCTTCCGGTTCCCGGAGACGGCAGCGACGCCGGACGAGGTTCTCGAGCAGCTCGGGCGCGTGCTCACCGGTTCTCGCTGCTGACTCCACTACCGTTCTCCGGATGAGCGATCGCTACGGCTCCGACGTCCTGGCCGGCGACTGGAAGAAGCCCAAGCACGGGCGTGCCGTCGAGACCCCGGCGGAGCTGGGTGCGGTGGTGGAAGCATTATTGACGACCGACCCTTCGACAAGCTCAGGACATCGCTTCGTCGGCGAGATCGTCCGGATCGACCGTGACCTGCACACGCTGACCCTGGAGGACCGGAAGGGCAAGCGGCGTACGTTCCCGCTCGGGCCGGGCTTCTGGCTTGAGGGCAAGCCGGTCATCCTCACTCCCCCGGTGACCCGCACGGCACCGGCGAAGCCGACCCGCACCGCGTCGGGCTCGGTGGCCGTGGACAACGTCAAGGCCCGGGTCGCGCGCGAGTCGCGGATCTTCGTCGAGGGGCGTCACGACGCCGAGCTGGTCGAGAAGATCTGGGGCGACGACCTGCGGATCGAGGGCGTCGTCGTCGAATACCTGGGCGGTGTCGACGACCTCGCCGACCACCTGGTCGACTTCCGTCCCAGCCGCGAGCGGCGGGTCGGGGTGCTCGTCGACCACCTGGTCAAAGGTTCCAAGGAGGCCCGGATCGCGGAGTCGATCCGGCGCTCCAAGGTCGGCGAGCACGTGCTGATCGTCGGTCACCCGTTCATCGACGTGTGGCAGGCGGTCAAGCCGGCCAGGCTCGGGCTCGAGGCCTGGCCGAACGTGCCGCGCTCGATCGAGTGGAAGAAGGGCATCTGCCAGCACATGGGCTGGCCCCACCGCGATCAGGCCGACATCGCTCGGGCCTGGAAGCACATCCTCGGACGGGTGACCTCCTTCGGCGACCTGGAGCCCGCCCTGCTCGGGCGGGTCGAGGAGCTGATCGACTTCGTGACCGAGCCCGTCTGAGCCTGTCGTCAGTAGGCCGACCGCTTCGGCATGATGATCCACAGCACGATGTAGACGATGAACTGCGGTCCGGGGAGCAGGCAGGAGATGACGAACGCCAGCCGGATCAGGTTCGAGTTGATACCGAAACGGGCGCCGAGACCGCCGCAGACGCCGGCGATCCATTTGTCGTTGCTGGGACGGGAAAGAGTTGTGGTTGCCATAGCTCCACTCTCCCCTGTCGGGCGCTCTTTACCAATCAGGATCACCCCTGATCCTTCGGTCAGGACCTAGGTCCCGGACTCAGGGATGCTCAGTGCTCCTCAGGGGAGCAGGTCTCGGACCACGGCGTCGGCGAGGAGTCTGCCGGTCTCGGTGAGGAGGATCGTGTCGTCGGCGACGGTGACCAGACCGCGGCGCACCTGCTCCGGAAGAGCGGCGCGGCCCTCGTCGTCGAGGGCGTCTGCCGGGAGGCCGTCGGCGAGTCTCAGCTCGAGAAGGACACGCTCGACCCGCCGGTCCTCCTCGGCCAGGATCTCGCGGGCGTGCGCGGGGCTCAGGTTGCTGTTGATGCGGTCCGCGTACGCCTTGGGGTGCTTGACGTTCCACCACCGGGTGCCGCCGACGTGGCTGTGGGCGCCGGGGCCGACGCCCCACCAGTCGCCGCCCTGCCAGTAGAGCATGTTGTGACGGCATCGCTGGGACTCGTCGGTGGCCCAGTTGGAGACCTCATACCAGGTCAGACCGTGCTTTCGAAGGGTGGCATCGGCCAGCTCGTACTTGTCGGCGAGGTCGTCCTCGTCGGGCATCTCGAGCTCGCCCCTTCGGACTCGTCGGGCCAGCGCGGTGCCGTCCTCGACAATGAGGGAGTAGGCCGAGATGTGATCGGGGTCGCTGGCCAGCGCGGCCTCCAGGCTGGCCCGCCAGTCGTCGACCGACTCACCCGGGGTGCCGTAGATGAGGTCGAGGGAGACCTGCTCGAAGCCCGCCTCGCGGGCCCATTCCACGACCATCGGGACCCGCTCGGGGTCGTGGGTGCGGTCGAGGGTCTCGAGCACGTGGGGAACGGCCGACTGCATGCCGAAGCTGAGCCGGGTGAAGCCGCCCTCGCGCAGGGTGCTCAGGTAGTCCAGGTCGACGGAGTCGGGGTTGGCCTCGGTCGTCACCTCGACGTCGTCGGCGAGGCCGAACTCGTCCTTGATCGTTGTCAGGATGCCGGTCAGGTCCTGGGCCGGGAGGAGCGTCGGGGTGCCGCCGCCGAAGAAGACGGTGTCGACCTCTTTGTCACGCTCACCCAGCACCCGACGCGCCAGCCTGACCTCCTCGATGGCCTGGTCGGCGTACGTCTGCCGGCTCACCCCGGGGCCCAGCTCGATCGCGGTGTAGGTGTTGAAGTCGCAGTAGCCGCATCTGACCGTGCAGAACGGGACGTGGACGTAGAAGCCCAGGCCCTTCTCCCCCAGCGTGCTCAGCGATTCGGCCGGCAGCGACCCGTCGGTGGGGGCGGGGTCGCCGGGAGGCAGAGCGGAAGGCACCACTCCATTATCGGATCCACCTGTCGAAAAGGGTTAACCGTGACTGGGACCGTGGTGAGAAAATTCCGGGGTGTCCGTCTCGCAGCCTGATCTTCTTCTCGACGATGTTCTCGACAACCCGGTCTGGCACTCGCTGACCGGTGCGCACGCCCCGCTCGCCGAGGGCTCGGGGCTCGCTCGTCGCTACCGTCCCGACGTCTCGCCCTTCGCTGCCGTCTCCGACCCGGGTTCGGCTCAGGCATGGCGCGACCTGGCCGCAGCGGTCGGACCCGGTGGCACCGCGTTGATCACCGGAGCCGCCGGTGTCTGCGGCGAGGGCTGGGAGATGGACGGCGGCGGTGAAGGGGTACAGCTCGTCGAGACGTCACGGGTCACGGCCGCACCTGACCCCGAGGCGGTCGTGCTCGGTGCCGCCGACGTGCCCGAGATGCTCGACCTCGTCGCCCGCACCGAACCGGGGCCGTTCGAGAAGTCGACCCACACGATGGGTACGTATCTCGGGCTGCGCCACGAGGGCCGCCTCGTCGCGATGGCCGGCCAGCGGATGCACCCAGGCGGATGGATCGAGATCAGCGCCGTCTGCACCGCGCCCGAGGCCCGTGGCCGCGGCCTCGCCGGCCGCCTCGTCCGCGCGGTCACCGCCGACATCCACGCCCGCGGCTCCCGTGCCCTGATGCACGCCTCGGTCGCCAACACCGGCGCCATCTCGGTCTACCTCGGCCTCGGCTTCGAGCAGCGACGGCGTACCACCTTCGAGCTCTTCCGCGCGCCCGCCTGACCCTGCCGAGGCGTCACCCCCGTCGGCCGAAGCGTCACCCCGGTCGGCCGAAGCGTCACGTACGTCGACCGAAGCGTCACCCCGGTCGACCGAAACGTCACCCATTGCCCACTCGCCCGACCTACCTGACGCCTCGCCCGACCTAGCTGACGCCTCGGCCGACGTACGTGACGTCTCGGCCGACCTACCTGACGCCTCGCCCGACCAGGATGACGCCTCGGCCGACCTAGCTGACGCCTCGGCGAGGGTCAGTGGAAGTCGCGGGAGCGGTGGCGGGCGGCGATGGCCCTGGCGGCCTCGGGGTGGATCTCCTCGAGCGGGGCGAGGCGGTCGGCGACCAGGTTCGTCACTCCGTCGTTGCGCTCGAGGATGCCGCGAATGAGCATGACGGAGGTGGAGACGGCGATCTTGCGGTGCTTCCTCCACAGGCCGGCGGAGCAGACGACGTTGAGCATGCCGGTCTCGTCCTCGAGGTTGATGAAGGTGACGCCGCCTGCGGTCCCGGGACGCTGACGGTGGGTGACCAGGCCGGCGACGGTGATGCGTCGGCCGGGGTCCGAGGTGGGGAGGTCGCTGATCTTCGGGAGTCCCGCCGCGGTCAGGCCGGCACGGAGATGGGCGAAGGGATGGCTGCCGGGGGTCACGCCGGTCGCCCACAGGTCGGCCAGGGTCTCCTCGACCGGGTCGAGGCCGGGCAGCGCGGGGGTCTCGGCGGTGAACCTCACCCCTTCGAGCTGGTCCTGGGTCTCGGTCCACCCCGCCTGCCACAACGCCTGGCGACGGCTCGATGTGAACACCTCCAAACATCCAGCGGTCGCCAGTGCCTCGAGCTGGGCGCGTTCCAGCCCGGCGCGACGGGAGAGATCGAGGGAGTCCTTGAACGGCGCCTCCTCGCGGGCCTTCACGATCCGCTCGGCGATGTCCTTGCCGATGCCGCGTACGGAGTCCAGGCCCAGCCGCACCGCGAAGTTGCCGTCACGCCGGTGCTCCGGGGTCGGGTCGGGAGTGCCGGGCACCCACGGGGTCTTCTCCCCGTCCAGCCGGCAGTCCTCCTTCCCCGTCGCCGACACGTCGACATCGAGCGACTCCAGGTCTGCGGCGGCCTGGCTGAGGACGAGGTCGGGGCGGCGTACCTCCACTCCATGGCGGCGGGCGTCCTGGGTCAGCGACTGCGGCGAGTAGAAGCCCATCGGCTGCGCGCGGAGCAGGCCGGCCAGGAACGCGGCCGGGTAGTGGAGCTTGAACCACGACGAGGCGTAGACGAGCTTGGCGAAGCTCAGCGCGTGGGACTCGGCGAAACCGAAGTTCGCGAACGAGAGGATCTGGGTGTAGACCGCCTCCGCCGTCTGCTCGCTCATGCCCTTGGCGCGCATGCCCTGGTAGAGCTGCTCCTTGAGCGAGTCGATGCGCTCGAGGCCACGTTTCGAGCCCATCGCCCGGCGCAGCAGGTCGGCGTCGTCGTGGTCGAAGTCGCCCAGGACCCTGCCCATCTCCATGAGCTGCTCCTGGAACAGCGGCACCCCGCGAGTGCGCTCCAGCACCGGCTCGAGCAGTGGATGCGCGTAGCTGACCTCCTCGCGCCCGGTGGCCCGGCGTACGTAGGGATGGACCGCCCCGCCCTGCACCGGCCCGGGCCGGATGAGCGCGATCTCGATGGCCAGGTCGTAGAAGCAGCGCGGCTGCAGACGCGGCAGGGTGCCGATCTGCGCGCGCGACTCGACCTGGAAGACCCCGATCGAGTCGGCCCGGCAGAGCATGTCGTAGACCGCCGGCTCCTCCTTGGGGATGGTTGCCAGGGTCCACCCCTCGCCCAGATGCTCGAGAGCCAGATGCATCATGTGATCGAGCGCCGCCAGCATCCCGAGCCCGAGCAGGTCGAACTTCACCAGCCCCATGTATTCGGCGGCGTCCTTGTCCCACTGGATCACGGTGCGTTTCTCCATGCGGGCGCGCTCGATGGGTACGACCTCGCCGATCGGCTCCTCGGTCAGCACCATGCCGCCGGAGTGGATGCCGAGATGGCGCGGGGCTCCGTGGATCTCCTCGGCCAGCGCGAGGACAGGAGCGGGGATGCCGACGTCGTCCGGCGCCTCGACGCGGGAGTAGCCGAGGTGTTTGGACCAGGCGTCCTGCTGGCCGGGGCTGTGGCCGAGCGCCTTGGCCGCGTCCCTGACCGCCATCTTCGGCCGGTAGCCGACGATGTTCGCGACCTGGGCGGCGTTGCGCCGGCCGTAGGTGTCATAGACCCACTGGATCACCTGCTCGCGCTTGTCGGAATCGAAGTCGACGTCGATGTCGGGCTCCTCCTCCCGATGCACGGAGATGAACCGCTCGAACGGCAGCTCGTAGAAGACCGGGTCGATCGCGGTGATCCCGAGCGCGTAGCAGACCGCGGACGCCGCCGCCGACCCTCGCCCCTGGCAGAGGATGTCCTTGCTCCGGGCGAACTCGACGATGTCGTGCACGATCACGAAGTAGCCCGGGAAGTCCTTGCGCTCGATGACCTCGAGCTCATGGTCCACACGCTTGCGCGCCTTCGCGACGTGCTCGGGGTTGTCGGCGTACGCCTCCTCGTAGCGCTCCCGGAAACCCTCCTCGGTCAGATAGCGCAGCCGGCTCGCGGCGGTCTCGCCCTCGGGGATCCCGCGCTTGGGCAGCTTGGGGGTGGCCTTGCGCAGGTCGAAGGCGCACTCCTCGGCGATCTCGACGCTGCGTGCCACCGCGCCGGGGTAACGCCGGAAGAGCTGCTCCATCTCCTCCCCCGACCTGACGTACGCCACCGGGCCGGCCGGGAGCCAGCCGGCGATGTCGCTCAGGGTGCGCCGCGCGCGGACCGCCGCGAGCGCATCGGCCACCCGGTGCCGGTCGGGCGTGGCGTAGTGGACGTTGTTGGTGGCGACCGTGGGCAGGCCGGCCTCGCGGGCGATGCCGGCGAGCAGGTCGTTGTCGTAGGAGTCGGTCGGATGGCCGCGGTCGGTCAGCTCGACGACGACGTTCTCGTGCCCGAAACGATCGGTGAGCTCGCGCAGCGCCCGGGCCGCGGCGATCGGGCCGGTGTCGGTGAGCACCTGGCGTACGGCGCCCTTGCGGCAGCCGGTCAGGAACAGCCAGTTGCCGGCGCGGGCCCGGTCGGCGAGCTCGTCGAGGTCGTAGGCCGGCCGCCCCTTCTCGTCGCCGCGCAGCTGCGCCTCGGTGATCGCGCCGGCCAGCTGCCGGTAGCCCTCGACACCCCGGGCGAGCACGAGGAGGTGGCTGCCCTCGGGGTCGGCGATCCCGTTCTGCGGCTTGGTCAGACCCAGGGACAGCTCGGCGCCGTAGATGGTCCGCAACCGGTCGCTCTCGCCGGCCGGGCCCAGCTTCTGCGCCGCCTCGGCGAAGGCCGGCGCCCCGTAGAACCCGTCGTGGTCGGTGATCGCGATCCCGTGCAGCCCCTGCCGGATCGCCTCGGCGACCAGCGCCGACGGCGAGCTCGCTCCGTCGAGGAAGGAGAAGTCGGAGTGTGCGTGGAGCTCGGCGTACGGCACCACCGGGCCCTCCGGCCCGCGTACCTCCTCATCGGTCAGCCGCTTCTTGCGGCGCGAGATCGGCGCGTCGCCGTAGGGATCCTTCGGCGGGCGGCCGGACAGCCGTCGCTCCAGCTCCTTCCAGGGGATCTCGGGGTTGTTCCAGCCCATCGGTCTGCCCCATCAGTCGTAGCTGGCTTCGGTGAGCCAGTGGTCGGTGTCGAAGGTGGCCAGCCAGGCGCGGCCGTCGACCCCGACGAGCTGGAAGCGGGCGATCCGGCGCCCGCCGTCGGGCTCCCACCACCCCTCGGTCACCGGCCAGGGGCCGGCCCAGGAGGCCACCCGCTGCCAGGGCTCTGTAGATCCCTGGCCGGCCGAGGGCCGATAACGGGCCGGGTCGCCGGAGAGACCTCCCCGCGGGAGAACCACTACCGGCCGGCCGGCCTGGTCACAGACCTCAGCCGGCCAGGGGTCCGCCAGTACGCGGGCAGGGGCCGGGGACGGGATCGACCCCGGCCAGGGCAGCGCGCGGTCACGCAGCGTGGTCGGACGATCTCCCCACGGCACCTGCGCCTGCCGATCGCGCGGCGAACGGCCGCCCTGGAGCACCGGCCGGACCACCCCTTCGTGCCCGATCAGCCCCTGCACCCGGGCGACCCCCCGTTCCACGCGCTCATCGGTGCCGCCCCACAGGCCGTCGGCGTGCACCGATTCGGGCACCACCACCTCCGGCACGAACCTGACCCCGGTCACCGCCGACCTGATGTCCCCGACCCTCAGCGTCCCGACCAGCTGCCAGTGAAGCCGGTCGATCAGGTCTGCCGCTGAGAACCATCGCGGGTGCGCCCAGACTCTGGTGGGTTGTGAACCTGAGAGTGACCCAGGGGCCACGCTCAGGTTCACAACCTCTGTCTCCACCTCGATCCGCACCTCGACACACACCTCTTGGCGCGCTGCCAGCCCTTTCACAAGGCCTTCCGCGCTCTGCCGGGCCGAGAAGCAGACCGCCTCGGCGGAGTCGAGCGGCGGCTCGAAGGCGACCTCGGTGGCGAGCTCGGGCGGTGGCGTACGCCCGGTCACCGGCCGCGCTCCCTCACCGTGGATCACCTGGCGGACCCAGGCGGCCTGCGCGCCGAAGCGCGCCTTGACGTCGGCGCCGGGCAGGTCGGCGAGGCCGCCGAGCGTGGTCAGGCCGAGCCGCTGCAGCAGGCTGACCGCGTTCGCGTCCTCGAGGACATGGACCGGCAGGGCGCGCAGGAACGCGGTGGAGCCACCGTCTGCCGGGACGGCGTACGTCTCCTGCAGCCCGGCGCTCCGCGCGGCCTGCTCGGCGGTGAAGAGCTCATCGGCGATGCCGATCCGGACGTCCCAGATCCCGAGCCCGACCACACACTCGGCGATCGCCGCACCGGCCTCGGCCTCGCCGCCGTAGAAGCGTGCGGGCGAGCGCAGCGCGACCAGCCCCGGACGCAGCGGCATGACACCCGGGCGCAGCTCCTCCAGGCGCACCAGCACCTCCTCGAAGACCCGCGCATCACGGGCCTCGTCGGCGGCGAGCACCTGCACCTCCGGGCAGCGCGACTGGGCGTCCCGGCGCCGCATCCCGCGCTTGATCCCGAACTCGCGCGCCGCCTGGTTGTAGGCCTGGACCCGGTTCTGCGCAAAGACCGCCGCGGGCAGATGGCGCGGCAGGCCGGCATCGCCCAGCGCCGCGGCGACCGGCCAGTCGGCGCACCAGACCACCAGCGTGCGGCTCTTCTGGATGGTCATGCCGACTCCTGTTTCCGCAGGTCAGCGAGGTCCGCGACAGGCTCGAGGACACGCCCGAGGGTGCCGTCCTCGGCCGGGAACCAGAGCGCCGTACGCCGCGGCGGAGCCGTCCCGCGCACCGCCTCGACCACCATCCTTCTCGCCCGGAGATGGCCGTCGCCGTTGCCCAGCCCGACCCAGCGCGGCTCGGTCGCCCGCAGGCGTACGTCCACTCTCGGCCACTCCCCCAGCGCGACCAGCGCGGCGCCGCGGGTGCGCAGCCGGGCGCCGATCTTCTCGGCGACGCTCGGGGTCACCCGTCCTGTCGGCCGGACCAGCACCAGCGTGGTCACATCGACCAGCGCCGCGGTCGCCTCCAGCCAGGAGTCCTTGGGCCGTGGCACCAGGATGGTCCGCTCCAGGTCGACCCCGGTCTCGGCCGCCGCCTCGGCGCCGAAGTCCTCGACCCCGACGACGGCGGTCCACTCCCCCGCTCCCGACGGCCCCGCGAGCAGCAGCATCGCCAGCGCCAGCGAGTCGGCCGCGTACGTCCCTCCGGCCCGGAGCTGCACCACCCCACCCAGCGCCTCGTGCGTCGCCAGCTCCGCGCCCATGCCCGGCTTCTGCTCCAGCCGGCGCACCTTCGACCGGAGCTGCTCGATCTGAGCCAGCTTCTGGTGTTGCTCAATCCCCGCTACCACTCCCACTCAATGAGTATCGAACATTTGTTCGAACAGAGCAAGGCCGCCGAGGCGTCACTCCCGCAGGCCGAGCCGTCAGCTGCGTCGGCCGAGTGGGCAGTCGATTGCCTACTGGGCCGACGCGGGCGACGCCTCGGCCGACGCGAGTGACGCCTCGGCAGGAGGGTCAGCCGCGGAGAGCGGAGGCGAGGTAGGTGAGGCGGGGGTGGTCGGAAGTGGGGAAGGCCGAGACGACGGCCTTCGCGCCCACCGCGACCTTCCAGTACGTCGCGCCGGCGACGACGAGGAAGTCGGCCTTGGACGAGCCATCGCCAGACAAGGGCGTAGTGATCAGCTCGGGCACGCCGAAGGCGCGGAGGGCGGCGATGACCGGGGAGTCCTCCTCGAGGGCCGCGCGGGCTGCGGCGACGAGGCCCTCGTGCGCATCCGGGATCGCCACCACCCGCAGGGTCTGGATGCGTGGCTCGGCCTCCGGGGAGAGCATGACCTCGATGTCGTAACGGCCCTTCTCCGCCGGCACCACGGCCAGCGCGACGCCCATCGCGCGCCCGAAGTAGCCGTAGGGCGCGCCGCCGAGCGGCAGCCCGACCTTCGCGCGCGCCTGGGTGATCTGGACGCGCCGGGCGGCGTCGGGGGCGTCGAGCTCGACGTTGTCGGCGAACAGCGACGGCAGCGCGAAGACCTCCGGACCCGCCGGGTCGAACGTACGCAGCCGCTCGACCGCGACCTCCAGCGCCGAGTCGAGCCGCGGACGCAGGCCCTTGACCACCGTCGAGAACCGGTGCGGACCACCGTCGGCGAGCTCGTCCGACACCAGCGAACGCAGCGCGGTCATCGCGGTCACCCCGGCACCGGCGTAGGTGCTGTTGGACAGCGTGATCACACCGAGACCGGACGCGGGGTGCCAGACCATCCGCGAGCCGTAGCCGGGGTAGCCGCCGGAGTGGTGGACGAACTGCCCGAGCCGGCTGTCGTGGTCGACCATGAGGCCGTAGCCGTAGCCCACGGCGACCGCCCTGATCCCGGCCTCAGGCCCGGAGAGCTCCACCGACGAGGACACCCCGCCGAACCGGTTCAGCTGCTGCATCTCCCGCCGCGACGCCTTCGACAGCGGGTGCCCGTCGACCTCAGCGGAGAAGGCCGACACGAACCCACCGACCCAGCGCGCCAGGTCGGCGACCGAGGAGTGCATGCCGCCCATCGCCGCGAACGACCCCGACGCCACCGGCGGCACCTCCGTCCAGGTCGGCGGGCCCGACAACCGGTCCCCCGCCCACGCCGGGTGCAGCGGCGGCACATGACCAGGCACCCGATTCGGAACGGCGGACGGCGAGTAGGCCGAGGAGGTCATCCCCAGCGGCGCCAGCAGCTCGTGCTCGATGAAGTCCCGGTTGGCTCCCTCGGGAGAGGAACCACCGACGACGTTCTCGATCGCGCGCCCGAGCAGCGCATAGCCGAGGTTGGAGTATTCGAACCCGACCCCCGGCTCCTGTCCGGTCGAGAAGCCTCCGTCGAGGAACGTCCCGAAGTCGTCGTACGACAACGACTCCTGCCGGTCGCCCCACGGGTCGTCGGTCGGCAGCCCGGCCGACATCGAGAGCAGCAGCCGCAGCGTCACCGCCGGCGAGTCGGCGGAGTAGGGCGCTTGGTCGACGAGCTCGGGTACGTACTGCGCGATCGCCTCGTCCAGGTCGACCAGCCCGCGGTCGCGCAGCAGCAGCACCGCGGCCGCCGTGAACGACTTCGACATCGACGCGATCCGGAAGACGCTCTCCGCGGTCGGCGCCGGGCCACCGTCCCGGACCGCACCGAAGGCTCCGGAGTGGAGCAGCTCGGAGCCGCGTACGACCCCATAGGCCAGCCCCGGAGTCAGGTTCTCCTCGAAGCGCTGCTGGAAGAGCTCGTCGACGACAGAGAGGTTCATACGCGCGTTCCTTCGGTGGCAGGTTGCTCGACGCGTTGCAGCCTAACCACCGACGGCACCGAGAGCGCGGCAAGGCAGACCGCGGCGTAGAGCACGCCGCTGACCAGGAAGACCGGGCGCTCCCCGAACCAGCCCGCCAACGGCCCGTAGAGCAGCTGTCCGACCGGCATCGCGAGGAACGAGCCGAGCGCGTCGTAGGAGTAGGCACGCGAGAGCATCTCGCCGGGAACGTTCTCCTGCATCGCGAGGCTCCAGCCGAGACTGAAGATCTCGATCCCGGCGCCGGCGACGGCCATCGCCACGATGAGCGGCAGCGTCTCCGGCCACAGCGCGAGCGCGAAGAAGGGCAGCGAGAACGCCATGATCCCGAACATCCCCGCTCGCAACGGGCGCCGGATCGTGGCGCGCATCAGCACGATGGTCATGATGAGCATCCCCGCCGCGAGCGCCGAGTTGGCCAGGCCCCAGCCCTCGACGCCGAGCGATGAGGACTTGGCGTACGCGGGGCCCAGCACGTTCAGACCGCCGGACTGGATCGCGTTGAGGACCATGAAGGCGACCACCACGACCCACAGCCAGGTGGTGCTGCGGAAGTACGTCCACCCCGCCCGCAGATCCTCGAGAGCCGAGGTCTTCTCCTCGTCTGCCGGGCGCGGCGGGATCCGCACCGGGAGCAGGAAGAGCGCCGCGAGCAGCCAGGTCAGAGCGTCGACCGCCAGCGCCCAGCCGGCACCGACGCCGACCACGAGAGCGGCCGCGACCGACGGGCCCAGGACCGTCAGCGTGCCGCGCGACATCGAGAGCAGCAGGTTGGCCGGTTGCAGGTCCTTCTTCGCCACGAGCTGCGGCACCATCCCCTGCATCGCCGGGAAGGCCATCGCCATCGTGGTGCCGTTCATCGCCTGCAGGACGACCAGATGCCAGATCTCCGCGTGCCCGGTGATGACCAGCGCTGCCGCGGCCGCCTGGGTCAAGGCCGAGGCCACGTTGCTCAGCTGCAGCACCAGCCGCCGCGGGAACCGGTCGGCGATCACCCCTCCGACCAGCAGGAACACGACCATCGGGATGGTGTGCGCGGCGACCACGTAGCCCAGCGCCGAGGCCGAGTCGGTCACCTCCAGCACCGCGAACGCGAGCGCCACGTGCGACATCGAGGACCCGGCGAGGTTCACGAACCGCGAGGCGAAGAACCATCCGAAGTCGCGATCCTTGAGGACGAAGAGGCTCTCCCGGATGCTCACCGGCGCAGTCTGTCGCTCGACCGCGTCGACGTCCAACGGGTTTTCGGATGCGGTTCGCATCGCGACTAAACCGATAATGGCGCCCGTGCGTCACTCAGGCGTGAGCCGAAAAGAGTTCTCCGACTTCTACGTCGGTGCCAAGGACCGCTGCCTGCGTGCGGCGATCGCGACCGGCATGGACCCAGGGCGAGCCGAGGAAGCGATCGCCGAGGCCTTCGCGCGCGCCTGGTCGCGCTGGCCGACGGTCAGACTGGCCAGTTCTCCGGCGGCATGGGTGGTGCGCACCGCGATCAACGTCGACATCTCCTGGTGGCGCAAGCGCCGCCGCGAGCTGATCGTTCCCGAAACTCCCGAAGAGCTCCCCCGCCACGGATCCGACGACAACGGCCACGACCTGTTGGATGCCATACGCCGGCTGCCACCGCGTCAACGCCAGGTGATTGCGCTGCGCTACTTCCTCGACCTCGATGCCGAGACGACCGCCCACGAGCTCGGGATCGCTCGCGGCACCGTCTCCGCCACGCTCCACCACGCCCTCAAGGCCCTGCGGCTGCAGCTGTCCGACACCGAAGGGATGCTGTCATGAACGACATCGAGACCTTGCTGCGCAACAGCGGTCGCCAGACCCTGGACGTACCTGCCGACGAGATCCTGCGCCGGGGGGATCGGATGCGCCGCCGCCGTCGCGTGGCGAAGGCGGCCACCGCGGTCGCCGCCTTCTCGATCGCCGGCGTCATGGCGTATGTCGCGATCCCCGATCGGCTGATCGACTCCGACATCGCCACTCCCGAGCCGTCGAGGTCGGCTGCACCTCAGCAGAAGACTCCGATCGGCTGGTCCGGCGAGCCGACCAACCTCACGCCCGAGGAACTCGACGAGCTGAGCAAGCGATGCCTGAAGACCGCCTGGGACGACATGGACTTTCGCTACGCCTACGCGCCCGACGCGAACAATGCCATCGACCCCGATGAGATCGAGGAGATCCCTGCAGGCACCTGGCCCTTCCTCGCCGAGAAGCGTGGCGCGACGGCGATGGCGATCTTCGACGGCCGCGACTACGAGGTGACCTGCTCGACGACGTACGACCCCGACCGGAGCGCTGACAGCGGACCAGACCTCGCGGGGGCCTCCGGCATACCCGAGATCTGGGGCGCCTTCGCGCAGACCGGGCCGTGGGAGGACTTCTACCGTGGTGGCGCCGGCGATGGCACGGAGTTCCGTCTTCCCCTCCCTGCGGGGATGGACGTCGCCAAGGTGGTCTTCATCTCGAGCGGGGAGGAGATCCCGGCCACCATCGTCAACGGCGTGGCGGTCGCCTGGACCGACCACGAGGTTGCCGTCGCGTCGGCGAGCTTCCGCGCCTATGACGCCGACGGCGATCTGGTCTACCCCGGGCGGGGTGACGCGGTGCGGGAACCGCCGGTGACCGAATGGACCGAGACCGCTGAGGGAGTCCGGGTGACCCGATCGCTCGGCAACGAGACGGTGGAGTCCGCCTGGTTCTGGGTCGGCAAGCAGCGGTTCGACGCGACCATCACCGAGGACAACGTCGCAGTCGCGCTGATCCCGACCGGGAGGCTCACCACGGATCAGCTGGACAAGCTCCAGATCCAGGGCCGCTCCGCCGACGGCCTCTATCTGAGGGGCTGCCGCGGAAAGCCCTGCGGTCCTTAGGACCTGGCGGCGACGTACGTCTCCGCCTTGCCCCGCGGCTTGTCCCCGAGCCCCTCGATCCCGATGAGGCTCGGGAGCAGGCTGCGGTCGGTGGTGAGGGCCCGGAACAGGGTCGAGACGGTGATGTCGTGGTCGGGGCGGTGGACGACGACGATCTCGTCACCGGCCTGCAGCTCGCCCTCCTCGAGGACCCGCAGGTAGGGCCCGGGGCGCCCCTCAGCGGTGAACCGCTTGACCCAACGGCCGTCGTCGTACCCCGAGACACCCATCCAGTTCTTGAAGTCGTTGCACGGCGTACGCACGCTGCAGACCTGCAGCAGCACCGTCCCGATCCGCCATTGCTCCCCCACCAGGGCCTCGTTGATGTCGATCCCCTCGGTGGTGAGGTTCTCGGCGAACTGGCCGTCGCGCAGCGTCACGCCCAGGCGGGTGCCCCACGCATCGAGGTCCTCGCGGGCGAAGGCGTAGACGGCCTGCTCCTCGCCGCCGTGGTGGCGGCGGTCGGTCTGGGTGTCGGTGACGATGCCCTCCCTGCCGACCGTCACCGGCCCAGGCGTCGCCAGCTTCTCCATCGAGGTGGCGCCCACCTCCGCCCACTCCGCGGGCTTGGACTGACCGATGTTCACGCTTCGCACGATGGGCACGGAGCGATTCTCCCCCGGCACGCGACGGCGGTCGAACGGGTTTCAGTCCTGGACCGCCTTGGTCACCGAGACCATCGCGGTGATCCACTCCTTGTCAGGCGCCTGGTTGTCCTCGACCTCGTCCTTGACGTTGACCATCAAGCGCAGCACCGTCCAGGCGCGGGCCCGGTCCTCGTCGAGCTCGGCGGCGTCGACGAGGGCGAAGAACCGGTCGCGTACGCCGTCCCGGATCCGCCCTGCATACTCCTCGAAGCGATTCCAGAGCATCGGCGCGAGCTCGTAGTGCGGGTCGCCGGAGAGAGGCTTCGGGTCGATGACCAGCCACTCCTCACGATCGCCACGCAGGACGTTCTCGTAGTGGAGATCGGTGTGGATCAGCGTCCCGTCGGTCGCCTCGTCGGCAGCGAAGTCGCGAGCGATCGACCGGGCCTGCTCGACCATCCGCGGGGGCACCGGCAGCCGACGCTCGCCGAGCTCGCTCGCCCAGCGCGCGGCCTGCGCCGACAACGTACGCAGCTGCGGCGGAGCCGGGAGGTGCAGCTGCCGGTAGAACCCGCCCACGATCTCGCACGCCTGCACGTCCCACATCTCCGTGAGGTCCGAAGGATGCAGCCGTTCGAGCAGCAGCGCGAACCGCTTCGGGTCCGCCCGCAGCAGGCGTACGGCACCCTGACCGCCCCACACCTGCAGCGCCAGCGCCTCGTGCTCGGCCTCCCAGTGCGGCCAGCCGACCTTCAGCACCGCGATCTCGCCCTCGGCGGTGCGGACCGGAAGCACGACCGCGCAGCTGCCATGGACCGACGGTCCGTCGACGGTCAGCGCCCACTCCTCGACCAGGTCGCGCAACAGCCCCGGGAGGTCGTCGAGCCACGCCGCCCACGACGGCCCGTTGGCGGCCAGGGCCAGGAAGGAGTCCGGGACGAGGGTCACGGCCGCAACCCTACTGACGCGACTTCTAATGGGCTTCCCAACGCCGAGCGGATCGGGCAGGTTGAGGCCATGTCACTTCCAGAGTCGATGGGGACCCGAGGTGTTCCCTACCCGCCCGAGCGCTACGACGGCGAGGCCGGTGAGGTCTCGGCGTTCCACCGTCCCGACAAGACCGCTCCCGACCTCGAGTATCCCAACGGGGTGAAGGTCGACTATCTCGCCACCGGCGCGACGACCGCGGGCGACTACGGGCTCTACCGCTGGCACTTCGGCCCCAACGAGACCGGCCCCGGGCCCCACTTCCACCGTGCCGTGGCCGAGTCGTTCTACGTGCTGACCGGGACCGTGCGGATCTACAACGGCGAGGAGTGGATCCCGGCCGGTGCCGGCGACTTCGTGCACGTGCCGGTCGGCGGGCTGCACGGCTTCCGCAACACCACCGACGAGCCCGCCTCGATGCTGCTCCACTTCACCCCGGGCGCGCCGCGGGAGGGCTACTTCGAGGGGCTGCGCGAGCTGGCCGAAGGCACCGAGCTCGGTCCGGACGAGATGGCCGAGTTCTACAAGCTCCACGACAACTACTGGGTCGACTGAGCGACCTTCAGGGCCTCGATCCCCATCCGGACGATCGGGCTGGTGGAGTCGGCTCCGATCGCGGGGTCGTCCAGCGCGACCCAGGCGGCGAAGTCGGTGGTTCCGTCGACCTCCAGCGTCCCCAGCTCGCCCCCGACGATCCGTGCCTCGAAGACCACCCGGGTGGACTGGTAGGGCCGGCGACCGGGGTCGAACGGCACCACGAACACGTCGGTCGTCAGCGGAGCCCCGACCTCGACGTCGTAGCCGGTCTCCTCCTTGACCTCGCGCACGACCGCGGCGGGCATCTGCTCGCCGTAGTCGACGCCGCCGCCCGGCAGCGTCCAGCCCGGGTCGTTGCGGTGGTTTCCGTTGAACCAGCTCAGCAGGATCCGCCCCGCGTCGTCGACGATGACGGCGTACGCCGCCACCCGAGTGTCGTAGTCGGTGAAGTGCATCACCGCGAGACTAGCGCGGTCCAGCCGAAAGTCAGTCGAAGACGAAGGCGGTCGCGTCCTTCGGGAACGAGGTCCAGGCCCGGATGCGCCGTGGATGCACCGCCGGCGCGCCCTCGATGTAGTGCTTGGCCTCGAAGACGTTCTCGCCGTACTCGGGATACTTCGCGTTCAGCAGCCTCGCGATCTCCTCGGCGACCTCCGGCGCGAACCTCGACTCCCTCACCTCGCCCTCGACGACGACCAGCTTCCACGGATCCGGCAGGTTCACCGTCACCTTCGGATGCTCGGCCGCGAGCCGCCGGTGCAGCGTCTCGGGGCTGCCGCCGTAGACCAGCTCGTCCTCGAACCAGATCCCGTCCAGCGGCGTCACGTGCGGACTCCGCCCCGGCCTCTCGAACGCGAACCAGAACTGCTTCGCCTCGACCAGGCGCTGACGTACGTCCTCCCACGCCAGCAGCTCGCTCGGCGTGCCGTATCCCTCCGGAAACCGGATCTGTTCTGTACGCATGTGCCTCACTCAACCACCGCCCGCCCCCGGCCGACCCGACCGTTCTTGCGCAGCTGTGATGAACTGGCCGGCATGCAATTTCGGGCTGCACCCTTGATCGTCCTGATCGCTGCCACGTCGGCCTGCGGGGCTGGTTCGGGGCCGGTGACCACGGACGCGCCGACGCCGTTCTCGGCGTCGGCCACCTCGACACCGGACGGGTTCACCGCGGCCGAGTGTCCGGGGATGGTCGGCGACAGGCGGGTGATCCTGAAGCTGGACGTGCCGGAGGAGTTCGAGTCGGAGTCCACCGCTCCCAGCGACCAGACCCCCGACGGCCAGTGCACCTGGCACACCTCCGAGGACCGCTTCTTCAGCGTCGAGATCGGCGAGAAGGAGTCGCTCGCGGACCTGAACGACGAACTGAAGGAGTACGAGGACATCGGCGGTGACGACGAGGTCAAGGACGTCACCTACGACTCACCGGCCGACGCCTTCGGCGACCTGGCGGGCGAGCGGCTCAGCTGGTGGTCCTACTCCGACGGCATGCCGGCCGACTGCGTCCACGTCCAGGCCGACGGCATCCGCGTGTTCTGGCAGAACCCCGACGACATCGACCAGCGGCTCGACGACCTCGACGTCGTCCTCGACAGCATCGAGCTCATCCACTCCTGACCCGGCTCTCGACCGGCGCCGCAGCGGCTCGCCTGCCGCTCGCGATGATCAGCACCACGAGCATCACGGGCACGATCACCGTCCACGAGGTGGGGAGCAACCCGGCTGCGCACCCGATCGTCGTCAGCACGAATCCTGGCCTCGGCCGTCGAGGCAGCAGGAGCGTCCCGGCCAGGACCAGCGACCCACCTCCGACGAGGGTGCCGAACCAGAACAGGAGACCGCCGTCGCCGCTGCGTACGACTCGAACGGTCTCCGCCGCTCCCGCCGCGAGGAGCAGACAGCCGAGGAACAACCCGTACCACCAGATCCAGCCGCGCCGCTTCATCATCGGGCCTCCTCGCGCCACACGATTCCGAGCAGAGCATCAGCCGGCACGTCCCCGACGATCCGCAGGCTCACCGTGTGCGCCTCCTCGGGCGTCAGGACGAGTCCTGGCCCGCCGTCACCGAGGATCAGCCCCGTCTCGGGCCGGCCGTCGACGTAGACCTGCACCTCCTGGCTGCCCGAACCCGATGTGTACCAGTCCACCTCGACAGGGAGAGCCCGGGAGGAGTAGGTCGAGGAGAGGACCCGAGTGCCCGGCATGGACTCCTCCCGCCTGACCAGGCGGAACTCGCTTCCGCCATCCATCTCGAGTGCCTGAACCTGGTGGCCGGCAACCGTGGCCGCGGGCTCGGGAAGCCGGTAGACGGCAGCGCCGATCTGTCCGTCCGCGGGTGGCGCCTTCGCTCTCCCGGACGTGCTGGTCAGCCAGAGCCGAAGCGTGTGCGTGCCCTCCTGCGGATACTCCGGCCCGAGCTGGTAGGAGATCCAGCGGCCCGAGAGGAGCTCCACGTCGCAGGGCAGCTGGCCGGGCTCGCCGTCGTCCAGCGACAGGTGCAGCGTGTAGCCACTGCCGACTCCACGGCAGACCGCCCTCCACTCGGTGTTGCGGGAGGCCTCGGCGGTGAACGAGAGCTCGCTCCTCCCGGTGGCGATCTCGGAGTCGATCAAGGTCCGGCCCGCGTACGTCCCCACGAACGGCCCGTTCGAGGGCACCGGCCTCACGACCGGTGCCGTCCGGTCGAACGGGTTCGCGCCGAGCGAGGCCATCACCGCCACCGGAACCACGATCACCGCGACCGCAGCCACGACCAGCGCCCGACGGAGCCGGATCGTCGCGGCCCTGCGACGGACAGCCGGACCACGACCGAGGACCGTGTCGTCCTCGATCGCCGCGGCATGTTCCCGCAGCGTCTCCTGAAGCTGTTCGATGCTCATCGGGCCACCTCCCCGTGCGTCTCCTCGGCCAGCGCGCCGTCGAGGCGCAGCTTGGCCAACCCCTTCACCCGCTGGCTCTTCACGGTGCCGACCGAGCAGCCGAGCAGGCGGGCCGTCTCCGCCTCGCTGAGATCCTCCATGTATCGCAGCACGATCACCGCCCGCTGCTTCGCCGGAAGCCTCCCCAGCGCCGCCCACAGGTCGTGGGTCTCCGCACGGTCCTCGTCGTACCCGGCCTCCGGCAGCTCAGGCGTCGGGCGCTCGCCGTTCCACCGGCGCCGCCACCAGGTGGCGTAGGTGTTGACGAGGATCTTGTTCACGTACGCGACCGGGTCGCTCTCGATCCGCGACCAGGACAGCCACGCCTTGACCAGCGCCGTCTGCAGCAGGTCCTCGGCGCGCCCGCGGTCGTGGGTCAGCAGGTAGGCGGTCCGCAGCAGCCGCGTGGAGCAGGACGCCACGAAGTCGTCGAACTCCCGAGCAGCCCCGGCCTTGCTCTCCTTGCCCGAGACCTGGATGGCATCCACGTCCCCTCCCCGCTCGGCGCCTCCGACGAGGTGCCTCTATCAAGGACGACCAGGTCGCCCCCGGGAAAGGTTGTCCACCACCGAGCGTAGAACGTGGCGGGGTCAGGCCGCGAGTGTGTGATCGGGGAGTACGGCCGATCGGGGTGGCAGTCGAAGCAAGGGTCGGCGGCGACCCTTCAACGACTCCTGATCCAATGATCAGGCGGCACATCCACCCGCCCGGGGACCGCCTCGGTGGTCTCGGTCCATTCCGCCCCCCACGCCTCGGTAGCGACCCGCGGCCAGAACGACCTGGCGGCGGTGTTGTCGTGCTGGAACGGGATGGCCCACAGCCCAGGGTGCCGGCTGATGACGTCGAGCGCGAATGAACGGCCAAGACCGTCACGGCGGGCAGCGGGCACGACGAAGAACGCCTGCATCAACCGCTCGTCGCGGCTCAGCTCCGGGTCGGGGAGCAGGCCCCGGACCAGCGCGAACCCGATCGGCGCGGGTTCACCGGTGTTCGGGTGGGGCGCCCACGCCAGATAGCCGCTGCGATCCGGCGCCGGGTAGGCGTCTAGCCATTCGTGGCGGTAGCGGCCGTCGGGCAGCGGGAACCCGTTGACGACCGTCCCGAGATCGTGACGGAAGTCCTGCCACAGCCACGCGACGATCGACCACTGGTCGTCGCCGACGGGCAGAACCTCGTACGTCACTTCTTGTCGGAGGCCTGAGTGGTGGAGAGAGCGGCGACGAAGGCTTCCTGGGGGACCTCGACGCGACCGACCATCTTCATCCGCTTCTTGCCCTCCTTCTGCTTCTCCAGCAGCTTGCGCTTACGCGAGATGTCGCCGCCGTAGCACTTGGCGAGGACGTCCTTGCGGATGGCGCGGATGGTCTCGCGCGCGATCACGCGGGCGCCGATCGCGGCCTGGATCGGCACTTCGAACTGCTGGCGCGGGATGAGCTCCTTGAGCTTGCCGGCCATCATCACGCCGTAGTTGTACGCGGCGTCGCGGTGGACGATCGCGGAGAACGCGTCGACGGGCTCGCCCTGGAGCAGGATGTCGACCTTGACCAGGTCGGCCGCCTGATCGCCGCTGAACTCGTAGTTCAGCGAGGCGTACCCCTTCGTCGAGGACTTGAGCTGGTCGAAGAAGTCGAAGGCGATCTCGCCCATGGGGAGGACGTAGCGCATCTCGACGCGGTCCTCGGAGAGGTAGTCCATGCCGCCGAGCGTGCCGCGCTTCCTCTGGCACAGCTCCATGATCGTGCCGATGTAGTCGGACGGCGAGAGGATCGTGGCATTGACGACCGGCTCGCGCACCTCGCGGATCTTGCCCTCGGGGAACTCCGAGGGGTTGGTGACGATGTGCTCGGAGCCGTCCTCCATGATCACGTCGTAGACCACGTTGGGAGCCGTCGAGATGAGGTCGAGGTTGAACTCGCGCTCGAGACGGTCGCGGGTGATCTCCATGTGCAGCAGGCCGAGGAACCCGACGCGGAAGCCGAAGCCGAGCGCGCCCGACGTCTCCGGCTCGTAGGTCAGGGCAGCGTCGTTGAGCTGAAGCTTGTCGAGCGCCTCGCGCAGCACCGGGTACTGGTCGCCGTCGATCGGGTAGAGCCCCGCGAAGACCATCGGGTTGGGGTGGGAGTAGCCGCCGAGCATCTCCTTGGCCGGGCGGTTGTTGCCGGTGACGGTGTCACCCACCCGCGACTGGCGTACGTCCTTCACGCCGGTGATCAGGTAACCGGTCTCGCCGACGCCGATGTGGTCGGCCTTGACCGGCTCCGGGCTGATCACGCCGAGCTCGAGCATCTCGTGGACCGCGCCGGTCGACATCATCTTGATCTTGTCGCGGTGGGTCAGCTTGCCGTCGAAGACCCGGACGTAGGTCACCACGCCGCGGTAGGTGTCGTAGACGGAGTCGAAGATCAGCGCCCGCGCCGGGGCGTCCGGGTCGCCCACCGGCGGCGGGGTCTCGGAGACGATGTGGTTGAGCAGGTCCTCGACGCCGAGCCCGGTCTTGGCCGAGACCTTGAGCACGTCCTCCGGCTCGCAGCCGACCAGGTTGGCCAGCTCCAGGGCGTACTTCTCGACGTTGGCCGAGGGCAGGTCGATCTTGTTGAGCACCGGGATGATGTGCAGGTCGGCACCCATCGCCAGGTATAGGTTGGCGAGGGTCTGCGCCTCGATGCCCTGCGCCGCGTCGACGAGCAGGATCGCCGCCTCGCACGCCTGCAGCGACCGAGACACCTCGTAGGTGAAGTCGACGTGACCGGGGGTGTCGATCATGTTCAGCACGAACGTCTTGTCGGCATCGTCGCCCTCGGTGACCGTCCACGGCATCCGCACGGCCTGGGACTTGATCGTGATCCCGCGCTCGCGCTCGATGTCCATCCGGTCGAGGTACTGCGCCCGCGCGGCACGCTCGTCGACCACGCCGGTCAGCTGCAGCATCCGGTCGGCCAACGTCGACTTGCCGTGGTCGATGTGGGCGATGATGCAGAAGTTGCGGATGATCGCCGGATCAGTGGAGCCGGGCTGTGGCGCGGAGTGAGTCACAGGCTGCTTTCGTAGATGCTCAAGAACGGGGGCGGGTACGTCACCGCCTATTGTCCCACGCTCAGTACTGATGGAACCAAAGCGGCAGCTGAACCGACTCGCCCGGGCAGGTCACGTTGCGATCGCGGCCGTCCTCGAGCCACTGCACCATCACCGCCGCACCGCCCTGGAACATCCACTCGCCACCGCACCGCTCCAGGGCCGCGGCCCGCGATGCCTCGCCCGCCGGGCGCCACTCGGGCAGCTGCAGCTGCAGGTCGCCGACGATCGGCGTCCACAGGCCCTCGATCGAGTAGACCCCGACCCGCTTCCCGGCGTCCTGATAGCCGGCCAGGGCGCCCTTGACCACCGCCTGGTTGGCCTCGATGTCGTCGGACCACTCCCAGACCGCGACCGGCTCGACGTCGACCCAGACCGAGGGCGACTCCAGACCGGCGCGCTTCATCTCCTCGAGATTCCACACCGCCTGCTGATAGCCGACGTTGGTCAGTCGGCCGATCTTCGTGTCCGGGTCGCCCGGCCCTTCGCCGCCGTACTGACGGATCGTGGCGGCACGGGGATAGGAGGTGACCGCATAGGCCGAGGTCATCACCTTGTTCTTCTTCGCCCACTCGACCTGCGTGGCCAGGCACGGGTTGGGGGTGAACGCCGGCCCGTTGGTGAGGCCGATGACCACGTACTCCGCCGAGTCGAGCGGCATCGGCAGCCCCAGCGTCCGACGCTCCTTGATGCCCATCCCCTCGGGACACTGCGGCCAGCTCATGTCACCACCCTCGACGATCCCGCGATCATCAGCGGGTGGGACGGATGGGATCTCGAGCGACTCCGGCGCGCGTGGTGGCGGGCTCGGCGACGTCTCGGTCTCCGGACTCGCGAGCATCGACGGCGAGGCGGACCCCGCGTCGGCCGGGGGCTCGGTGGCGCAGCCGAACAGCACCGGCGCTACCAGGAGCAGCACAGCGGCGTACACGTTCCTTCTTGCCCACATCACCGCAGATACTGCCACCCGCATCCCAGCGGGTCACACCTGCGCGAAATCGTCGCCCATCACCGGCCGGATCTCGATCGGTTCGCCGAGGACCGCGACGATCCGCGACACGATGTCGATGGCGCGCTCCTGGCTGGTCACGTCGATGACCGCGAAGCTCGCCAGCACCTCCTTCAGCTCGGCGAACGGGCCGTCGGTCGCTACCGGACCGTTCTCGCCCGGCCGGACCGTGACCGAGACCGCCGGGTGCCCCAGCCCCTCGGTGCTGACCAGCTCGCCGCTGGCCACCAGCTCCTGCTCGAACTTCTGGTACTCCGCGAACGCCGCGAACGCCTCCTCGGAGGCGGTCTCGGACGGATCCCACGCGTCGGCGGGCGTGTAGCCCAGCATCAGGTATTTCATGCCTCGAAAACTAGTCCCCGAAACTAGGCTCTGTGGGGATGACCGGACCAGCGGCGCTCGAGGACCTCCTGCGGACCGAGGCGCCGTACGTCCTGAGCGCCCTGGTCCGCCGCTTCGGCCGGTTCGAGGCCGCCGAGGACGCGGTCCAGGAGGCGCTGCTGGACGCCAGCGCCCAGTGGGCGCGCGACGGCGTTCCGGAGAACCCGCGCTCGTGGCTGACCAGGATCGGCTACCGGCGGATGGTGGATCTGCTCCGCTCCGAGCAGGCGGCCCATCGCCGCGAGCTCCAGGTGGGGATCGCCGAGGCGGTCACGCCGGCGGGCCCGGCGGCGGGGACCGACGACAGCCTGACGCTGTTGCTGCTGTGCTGTCATCCGGCGCTGTCGCGGACTGGGCAGGTGGCGCTCACGCTGCGCGCCGTGGGCGGGCTGACGACGGCCGAGATCGCCCATGCGCACGGCGTTCCGGAGAACACCATGGGCACCCGGATCAGCCGGGCGAAGCAGACGCTGCGGAAGACAGGCGCCCGGTTCACGCCGCCTGGGGAGGCCGAGCGCGCCGATCGGATAGATGCCGCGCTCGACGTTCTCTACCTCGTTTTCAACGAGGGCTACATCGCCACTGCCGGCTCCGAGCTGGGCCGGGTCGACCTGGCGCACGAGTCGATCCGGCTGACCCGGATGCTCGCCCGGATCGCTCCCGGCGAGCCCGAGGTCGCCGGTCTGCTCGCGCTGATGCTGCTCACCGAGGCACGCCGGCCGGCGCGCACCGACCCGGATCTCGGCCTGGTGCCGCTGGCCGTGCAGGACCGCTCCCGCTGGGATCGCGCGCTGATCGAGGAGGGGCTGGCCGTGCTGGAGGAGGTGTGGGGCCGGAGGGATCCGGGGCCGTTCCTCCTTCAGGCTGCGATCGCTGCCGTCCATGCCCACGCGGAGTCCGCCGCGGACACCGACTGGCGCGAGATCCTCGGCCTCTATCTGCTGCTGGAACGTACGCAGCCGACCGCACCGGTCCGCCTGGGCCGCGTGGTCGCGGCGGCTCACGCGTTCGGTCCGGTGGTCGGCCTGCAACTGCTGGACGAGCTCGACGCCGAGCACGGCCTCGCCGGCGATCCACTGACCGCGCAGCGCGTCCTGGCAGTGCGTGCGCACCTGCTGGACCAGCGGCGCGATCCCTCCGCAGCCGCCCAGTTCCGGGCCGCTGCGGAGCTGACCGCCAACGAGGCCGAGCGCGACTACCTGCTCCGGCGCGCGGATCAGGCCCGCGTCATCGTCGACTCGTAGCCGCCCTGGCCGGCGTAGTCCCACTCGCCGGTCATGACGTCACCGGTCTCGTCGAAGGTGCCGACGAACTTGACCGGCGAGCCCTTCTCCCCTCCCCAGATGATGAGGGTGTCGCCGTCGAGCTCGTAGACGTAGTCGAGGGTGGCGCCGGTGTTGTCGTAGTAGCGCGAGTGCACGTCGGCGCTGGGCTCCTCACCGAACGGGCGCAGGTTGCCGATCACCTCGATCCCGGTCGTGACCTGGCCGTACTGCTCCAGGCGTACGTCCTGCAGCAGGAAGTAGCCGCCTTCCATCCAGCGGTAGGTCACCTCGCCGTCCGCGCCGCCGGTCACCTTCCAAGTGCCGATGAGCCGGTCCAGGGCTCGAACGCCGGGGCTCGGTGCGGGCAGTGCGGGCATGGCGTACTCGTCGTTCATGATCTCGCTCCTCGTGTGCGGCCGGCGTCTCCGGCCTTCACCCCTCTCTCGGAGCCCGCCTGGCGATCTCGACATCCGGGTGAAAGAAACTCTTCTTTCACCCGGAGCCGGCATCCATCGCGTACGTGTTCACCGACACGACCCGCGGAACTCACCGGTCGTTCCGCCGGGATCGGCAGGTTTGGGTCATGACCCCACTCAACCGCCGCTCCGTCCTCGGCCTCGGTGCCGCCGCCGGTGTCGGACTCGTCATCCCCACGACCGCAGCGACCGCCCACGCCGCCGTCCCCACCTCCGCCCCCGCGTTCGTCCGCGGCAACCGCCCGAACCTCACCCATGGCGTCCAGTCCGGCGACGTCGGCGCCCGAGGCGGCGTCCTGTGGAGCCGTGCGGACAAGACCTCGCGCCTGGTCGCGGAGATCTCGGCCGACGAGTCCTTCCGCCGCGCCCGTCCGGTCAACGGTCCCGTCGTGACCGCGAGGAGCGACTTCACCGGGGAGCTGAAGGTCAACGGCCTCGAGGCGGGGCGCGACTACTTCTACCGGATCCGTGCCGTCGACGCCGACGACCCGCGCCGCGGCAGCGCCTGGGAGCTGGGCCGTCTCCGCACGGCGCCGAACAAGCGTCAGGACATCCGGTTCCTGTGGTCCGGCGACATCGCCGGCCAGGGCTGGGGCGCCAACCCCGACTTCGGTGGCTTCCGGATCGCGCCGGCGATGGCGGCGCGCGAGGCCGACTTCTTCCTGAGCTCGGGTGACAACGTCTACGCCGACGGCCCGCTCACCTCGACCGTGACGCTTCCCGACGGTCGGGTCTGGAACAACATCGTCACCGAGGAGAAGGACAAGGTCGCCGAGACGCTGACCGAGTTCCGCGGGCAGTACGCCTACAACCTGCTCGCCGACAACTGGCGCGCCTTCCTCGCCCAGACGCCGATCGTGGCGCAGTGGGACGACCACGAGGTCACCAACAACTGGTACCCGGGCGAGATCCTCCCCGACGACGGCCGCTACACCGAGCGCCGCGTGGACGTCCTCGCGGCCCGCGCCAAGCAGGCCTTCCACGAGTACATCCCCGTCGGCGACGCCTCCCCCGACCCGGACGGCCGGATCTACCGCAAGCTCTCCTACGGCCCGCTGATGGACCTCTTCGTCCTCGACATGCGCACCCACAAGGACGCCAACACGACCAACGCCGAGACGAGCGCCGACGGCGGTGTCCTCGGCGAGCGCCAGACCCGCTGGCTGCTGCGCGAGCTGGCCGCCTCCCGCGCCACCTGGAAGGTCATCGCGGCCGACCTGCCGATCGGCCTGGTCGTCCCTGACGGCACCCTGCAGGAGGGCATCTCCCAGGGCGACGGCGGCGCCCCGCTCGGCCGCGAGCTCGACATCGCCAAGGTCCTGAACGGGCTCAAGCGCCTCGGCATCCGCAACCACGTCTGGCTCACCGCCGACGTCCACTACACGGCGGCGCACTCCTACCACCCCGACCGCGCCGCCTACCAGGACTTCGACCCGTTCTGGGAGTTCGTCTCCGGTCCGCTCAACGCCGGCGCCTTCGGCCCCAACAAGCTGGACGCGACCTTCGGTCCGGCCGCCGAGTTCGTGGCCGCTCCCCCGGCCGCCAACACCTCGCCCGCCGACGGCTTCCAGTTCTTCGGCGAGGTCGAGATCGACGGGCGTACGCAGCAGCTCACGGTTACCCTCCGGGACATCGACGGCGGTGCTCTTTTTACGAAGACGCTGGACCCGAGTTTCCGTTAGGGTCTGCGGGCTAGGGCGTGTCTCTACGAAGACACGCCCTAGCCGTCTCCCGTTCGGGCCCAGGAGGACCAGCAGACCATGAGTGAGATTCATGTCGTCCCCAAGGACATGAAGGCATCCATCGGCATCGCCACGGACGCCGATAGTGCCGTACGCAAAGCCGATTCCGCCGGCCATCTGACCAAGGCAGGCGCTGCGGTCCCGGGGGCGGAGTCGGTCGGCTACATGTCCGATCTCGGCACCCGGTGGACCGATGAGACCAAGGCCGCGGCCGACAGCTCGCAGAAGCTCGCCGCGGAGATGCAGAAGGCGCTCAACGAGTTCGAGGCCGCTGACAAGGCCGCCGGCGAAAAGGGCGGAAAGGTCATGGGCCCGAACTGATGGCGATCACGTTCGGGCAGGTCAAGACCTGGAAGGCAGCGCCCCTGGGTGACGCCGGCGACGGGCTCAAGGCCGACCTCCGCAACCTGGAGACCAGCCGTGACGAGCTCGAGGCCAACGGCGTCGCGAAGTCCTGGACCGGCGCCGCCGCCGACGCCGCCCGCGGCCACCGCGACAAGCTCGTCACAGACCTCAGCAACCACATCACCGGCAAGCAGGGCATGCAGAAAGCCCTCTACTCCGCCGAGACCCAGGTCGAAGCCATCGAACGCATCGTCCAAGGCATCCTCGACCGCGCCAAGACCCAGGAGTTCACCGTCGGCGACGACGGCTCGGTCACCAGCACCGCCACCCCACCCACCTTCCACAACCGCTACGAAGCCGAGGAATGGGGCACCAGCCGCCAGACCGTGGCCCAAGAGCTCGCCGACGACATCACCGACGCCCTCGCCAAGGCGGCCGGCGTCGACCAGATCCTCACCGACGGCATCCCGACCGGCACCGACCAGGGTCTCGACCAGACCCGCGACCAGCGCGGGATGGCCTCCCCCGAGACCACCGAGCGGTGGGCCCAGCTCACCGACGCCGAGCGCAAGGCGATCATCGACCAGAAGATCGAGGAGCTCGCCAAGGAGTACGGCGTCGATGTCGAGGACATCGTCTGGGACGCACAGGGCAGCACCAACGGCTACTGGAGCGAGGACGACCACACCGTGCACCTCAATCCGGGCAACGTCGACAATCCCGACATCCTGCACACCGTGGCTCACGAGATGCGCCATGCCCGGCAGTACGAGGCGATCGACGACAACAACGACTTCCAGTTCTGGTGGGAGGACGACCCCTTCGAGATGCACGAGAAGGACGGCATCACCGAGGAGCAGGCCGAGGAGTGGGAGGACAACTTCGACGACTACAAGAGCCCCGACAAGGACTACGACGCCTACTACAACCAGCCCGTCGAGGCCGATGCCCGCAAGTCCGGCCGCGAATATCTCGACAACCTGACGCCCGCTGAGCTCGACCGCCTCCTGAAGGAGTCGAAATGACGACGTACGCCGACCTGGTCACCGCCTACCTCGACGACCCCGGCCCCGAGACGCTGGCGCCGCTGCGCCGCGCGGTCCGCAACTCGGCCAACTTCACCATCGACCTCGACCTGGGTGCGATCGACAAGCTGCTCGCCGAGGGAGCCTACGCCGAGGCCGCGACCGCGCTGCGCGCCCTCATGCCCGGGGCGATCTTCAGCCCGTCGGCCCACCTGCGTCTGGCGACCGCGCTGGAGCGCTCCGGTGAGGAGCGCTCCGCCGCCCGCGAGCGCCAGGTCGCCAGCGCCGCGCTGCGGAGCATCCGGGCGAGCGGAGACGGCACCGAGGAGCACCCCTGGACGGTGCTGCGGATCAACGACGAGTACGACCTGCTCCGCGCCCTCAACAAGGTGCCCGGGCGACAGGATCTCCTCGAGGCCGACGGGCGGCGTATCGACCGCCACACCTGCACCGACGGGACATTCGCTCACTTCGACGCGACCGCCCTCGTCTGATGGCGATCACATTCGGCCAGGTCAAGACCTGGAAGGCAGCGCCCTTGGGTGATGCCGGCGACGGGCTCAAGGCCGACCTCCGCAACCTGGAGACCAGCCGTGACGAGCTCGAGGCCAACGGCGTGGCCAAGTCCTGGACCGGCGCCGCCGCGGACGCCGCCCGAGGCCACCGCGACAAGCTCGTCACTGACCTCAGCACCCACATCACCGCCAAACAGGGCATGCAGAAAGCCCTCTACACCGCTGAGCCCGAGGTCGAGGCCATCGAGCGTCTCGTCCAGGGCGTCCTCGACCGCGCCAAGACCCAGGAGTTCACCGTCGGCGACGACGGCTCGGTCACCAGCACCGCCACCCCTCCGACGTTCAAGAGCCGCTTCGAGGCCGAGGAGTGGGGCAACAGCCGCCAGACCATCGCCCAGGAGCTCGCCGACGAGATCGAGAAGGCCCTCGCCAAGGCGGTCGGCGTCGACGCCATCCTCGCGCGCGGCCTGCCGACCGGAATCGACGAGCAGGGCGATGAGTACGGCAACATCGACCCGGCCATCGCGGAGAAGTGGGAGACCCTCACCATCGAGGAGCGCAAGGCGGTGCTCGAGGAGATGGTCAAGAAGATCGCCGCGGAGAGCGGCGTCGACATGCCCACCATCGACTGGAGCGATCTGGGCAACGACACCTGGGACGACGGCAGCATCACCTACGGCTACTGGAGCGACGAAGAGCCCACGATGGCGCTCAACCCCAACGTGCTCGACGACCCCGGCCAGCTGATCAACACCGTGGCCCACGAGGTCCGGCACGGTCGCCAGCACGAGGCCATCGACGACAAGAACGACTGGCAGTTCTGGTGGGAGGACGACCCGTTCGACGAGCACAAGGCGGACGGGATCAGCGAGGAGCAGGCCGAGGAGTGGGAGGAGAACTTCGACGACTACAAGAGCACCGACAACGGCGCCACGTTCGACGAGTACTACAACCAGCCCGTCGAGAAGGACGCCCGCAACGCCGGCCGCGACTACCTGAACAACCTCACCGAGGAGGAGTTCAACCGGATCCTGGAGGAGTCGCGATGACGACGTACGCCGATCTGGTCGCCGCCTACCTCGACGACCCCGGTCCCGAGACTCTCGGGCCGCTTCGCCGCGCGGTCCGCGGCTCGGCCGGTTTCACCCCCGACCTCGACCTCGACTCCGTGGACAGGCTGCTCGCCGAGGGGTCGTACGCCGCGGCCGCCGCCGAGCTGAAGCGGGTCATGCCGGGGGCGATCTTCAGCCCCTCGGCGCATCTGCGGATGGCCACCGCGCTGGCGGGATCCGGGGATGAGCGGGCCGCGGCGCGCGAGCGCCAGGTCGCCCGGGCCGCACTGCGCAGCATCCGCTCCACCGGCGACGGCAGCGAGCAACATCCGTGGTCGGTGCTGCGTATCAACGACGAGTACGACATGCTCCGATCCCTCGACAAGATCCGCGACCGCCAGGATCTCGTCGAGACCGGAGGGCGTCGCCTCGACCGCCTCACCTGCACCGACGGCACCGTCGTCCACTTCGACGTCAGCTCGTTCGCCTGATCCCCAGAAGGACCGATGAAACCCCGAACGTACGTCCTCAGCCTCCCGATCGTCGGCGTGCTCGCCGCTGCGCTCCTGGCCGGCTGTGCAAGCGACCCCGACCAGGACGGCTGTGACATCTCCTCGCTGGGGACGTCCGGCGGCTCGATCAGCCTGGCCGCCGCGGTCATGCCGTCGCGGGTCGACGCCGGCTCTCTGGCCGCCGACGGGACGTACGTCGTCGCCAGCTGCACCGACGGCACTTGTCGCTGGAACGCCGCCGGCGGTGCGTACGAGACGATCTCCGAGACCGGCTACCGCGCCATCAGCCCGGACCTGACCCTGGTGGCGCGGAAGGTCGGCTGCTCGGACATCGCGCTGGTCGAGGTCGACGGCGACGAGGAGGTCCAGCGGCTCGAGGGTCTGCCGAACCCGAAGGTCACCGACGCGAGCCCGGTCGGCGAGATCGCGTTCAGCCCCGACGGTCGGCTCGTGGCCGGCGCCGGGCTCGAGGGCGACCTGATCATCTGGTCGGTCGAGGACGGCGACGAGGTGGCGAGCACCGATCTCGGCAACGGGATCGGAGCGATCTCGTTCAGCCCCGACGGTGACCTGGTGGCGGTTGCCTCCGGCGACAGCGTCTCGATCCTCGAGGCCGACTCGGGCGACGAGGTCGGCACCGTCGCCGCCGCGAACGGGGCCGACCCGGTCTGGAGCCCCGACGGGCGCTGGATCGCCGGTGCCACCACCGAGGGCTACCCGACGCTGTGGGACGCCGAGACGTTCGATGCTGCCGAGTCGCTCCCCGGCATCGAAGCCAGCGCGCTCACCTTCTCGCCGGACGGGCGCTCCCTGGCTACCGCCGACGCCTCCGGCCAGGCGCCGCTGACCCTGTGGACGCCCACGGCACTGGGCGGTTCGGCGGGTTCTCGCGCGATCACGCCGGCGGCGGTGGCGGGATCGAAGCTGGTCTTCAGCTCCGACGGCAAGACCCTCTACACCGCCTCGGCCGAGGACGGCGTGGCCGCCTGGGACGTCGCCACCGGCAAGGCCGTCGGGCAGTTCGACCAGCCGCCGATGCCGCAGTAGCGCATCCGGGGCGGCGTACACAAGGATGTTCGTCGTGACCGCGATCCCGACGAACATCCCGCACGGGCAGACCGCCCGCCGCCTGGAGTGGCCCCACCTGCCCCCGTTCCTGCGGGCCGCGATCGAGAAGCGGCTCGGCGGCGGGCCGGTGGTCTCGGCGGAGTCGTGGGGGGCCGGGTTCACGCCGGGTTTCGCCTCGGTGCTGACCTGCCAGGACGGCTCCCAGCACTTCGTGAAGGCGGCCTCCGCCAAGGCGCAGCGTGACTCCGCGGCGCTTTATCGCGAGGAGGCGGCGAAGCTGAAGAAGCTCGCCGGCTGGGTCCCCGCCCCGAAGCTGAAGTGGTTCGACGACGGCGAGTGGGTCGTCCTGGCCTTCGAGCATGTCGAGGCGCGGCTGCCCTCGCGGCCATGGACCGCACCGGATCTCGAGCTCGTCTCGCAGGCGCTGGTCGAGACCGCCGCCGCGCTCACCCCGGCCCCGGGCATGGGCTGGCCGACCTTCGCCGAGGAGCACGCCGCCCATCCGGGGCTGTGGGACCGGGTCGCCGGCTACCCGCACGCCGACCGGGCGGCCTCCCTGGCAGCGGGCTTCGCGGAGCACACCGCCGGCGAGACGCTGGTCCACCTGGACGTACGCGACGACACCATCCTCATCCGCCCCGACGGTGGCGTCCTGCTGGTCGAGTGGACCTGGCCGGTCCTCGGCGCCGACTGGATCGACTCGCTCCTCCTACTGGTCGGGCCGCGCGGCGACGGCCTCGACACCGAGTCGTTCCTGGCCACGCACCCGCTGCTATCGCAGGCCGCACCGGAGGCCATCGACTCCGTGCTGGCCCTCTTCGCCGGCTACTTCCTGGCCGCCGCCGACCAGCCGGTCAAGACGACCTCGCCCCACCTCCGCAGGATGCAGCGGTGGCAGGGCGAGGTGTGTCTGGACTGGCTGGCGGAGCGCCAGGGGTGGGGTCAGGAACCGGCGTAGAACGCGTCGATCCGCGCCTGCTCCTTGGCCTCGACGACGTTGCGCTTCACCTTCAGCGACGGGGTCAGCTCACCGCTCTCGACGGTCAGGTCGTGCTCGAGGATCTCCCACTTCTTGATGGTCTCCCAGCGGTTGAGGCTCGCGTTGAGCTCGTCGACGTAGCCGCCGATCAGCTCGCGCACCTGCGGCGAGGTGACGATCTCCTCGTAGGACTTCCCCTCCAGCCCGTTGGCCGCGCCCCAGGCGCCGATCGCCTCGGGGTCGAGCGCGATCAGCGCGCTGACGAAATTGCGGTTGGCACCGAAGACGAGGAACTGGCTGGTGTAGGGGCACAGCGCGGCGAACTTCGACTCGATCGCCGGCGGCGCGACGTACTTGCCGCCCGAGGTCTTGAAGAGCTCCTTGATCCGGCCGGTGATGGTGATGTAACCCTCGTCGTCGATCGAGGCCTTGTCACCGGTGTGGTACCAGCCCTCGGCGTCGAGCGCCTTGGCCGTCTCCTCGGGCAGGTTGTGGTAGCCCGGCATCACGTGCGGGCCGCGGATGAGCAGCTCGTCGTTCTCGCCGATCTTCACCTCGCTGCCCGGGAACGCCTTGCCGACGGTGCCGAGCTTGTTCTCCGTCAGGGTGCCGACGGACGCGCCCGCGGCGTTCTCCGTCGAGCCGTAACCCTCCATGATCAGGATCCCGGCGGCGCGGAACCACTCGGCGATGTCGCGGTTGAGCGGAGCAGAGCCGGAGATGAAGAAACGTACGCGGCCACCGAACCGGTCGCGGACCTTGCTGAGCACGACCTTGTCGAGCACCGCGTGCTTGAGGGCGATGCTGGTCGGCACGGACTTGCCCTCGCGCTGCAGCCGGTCGCGGGCGATGCCGTTGGCGAAGGCGGCGTCGAAGAGCTTCTTCTTCACGCCACCGTCGTTCTCGACCATCATCGTGATCTTGGCGTGGACCTTCTCGAAGATGCGCGGGGCCGCACCCATGAAGGTCGGCTTCACGATCGCCAGGTTGTCGACGATCTTGTCCATCCGGCCGTCGATCGCGGTCGGGAAGCCGCAGGCGATCTGGATCGAGAGCAGCACCTTGCCGAACACGTGGGACATCGGCAGCCACAGGAACTGCAGGTCGTCGGGGCCGAGCACGTCGCCCTGGACCCGGACGGCCTCGCCTTCGTAGACCCACGCACGGTGGAGCAGGCGCACGCCCTTCGGCCGGCCGGTGGTGCCCGAGGTGTAGACCAGCGTTGCCAGGTGGTCCGGGGTGATCGTGGCGGCGGTCTCCTCGATCACGTCCGGGTGGTCGGCGAGGTACTTGTCGCCGATCGCGGCCAGGTCCTCCAGGCCGATGACCCGCTCACCGTCGGTGGCCCCGTCGAAGGTGATGACCTTGACGATCTCGGGCAGGTCGGCGGCCTTCTCGGCGATCTTGGCGAGCTGGCCGTCGTCCTCCGCGAAGACGAAGCGGCACCCGGCGTCGCCGAGGATGTAGGCGGTGTCCTCGACGTTGGTCGTCGGGTAGACCGTCGTGGTCGCGCCGCCGGCGAGCATCACCGCGAGGTCGGCGATGATCCACTCGTAACGGGTGGTCGAGGCGATGCCGACCCGCTGCTCGTGCTCGAGGCCGAGCGAGATCAGGCCCGCGGCGAGGCGGCTGGCCAGGTCGCTGGCCTCCTTCCAGGTCAGCGACTTCCACTCCTCTCCGCCGGCCTCGGTCGTCGAGCCGACAACGGGATAGCGGAACGCCTCCGCATTCGGGGTCGCCTTGACCCGGTTGAGGAAGTGAAGGGCGAAGTTCGCCGGCATCTCGTCGAGGAATGCGAGATCGATCGCGGACTGGGTCGGCATGATTCTCCTGGCCTGCAGTGTGTGCGTGGGGGTGAACGGTGGGCGGTTAGCACGAGAGGGACCGCGCGGGGGACCCTAGACGCTGGAGCCGAGCCGCAACAGGGGGTTCCGCCGGAAATCTCGTGACCGAGATCACCACAGCCTACCCCGGAGTAGCTAGGTGACGTACGGCGATTTGAGGCCAAACCACGCGAGTCTGTAATCTTGACCGCAAGCGTGTTCGCGTAGGCCTCTCCCCTCTCATTTCCCCGAGGGGCCGGATTGAGAGCTCGCACCACCACACGTCGAAGCACTGGAGATCATTCACCCATGGCGAACATCAAGTCGCAGATCAAGCGCAACAAGCAGAACGAGAAGGCGCACGAGCGCAACAAGGCCGTCAAGAGCGAGCTCAAGACCGTCATCCGCAAGTTCCACGCCGCCGCTGAGTCCGGCGAGAAGGACGCTGCGGTCGAGACCGCCAAGGTCGCCACCAAGAAGCTCGACAAGGCCGTCTCCAAGGGCGTCATCCACAAGAACCAGGCCGCCAACCGCAAGTCGGCGATCGCCAAGAAGGCTTCCTCCCTCTGAGGTAAGCCCCACCGAAGCCCCCGTCCTCCGCGACGGGGGCTTTGTTCATTTGCCGAGAAGTCGCCCCCGTCGGCCGAGTGGGCACGTGCGTCGGCCGAGTGGGCACCGTGCTGCCGCCTCGGCCGACGGGGGTGACGCCTCGGTCGACGGGGGTGACGCCTCGGCAGGGTCAGCGCTGGCGGAGGGCGGCGATGGTGAGGACGAGACGCTCGAGCGTGTACGCCGGGTCGCTGGCGGCGCCCTTGAGGTCGGCGTCGGCTCGGGCGACCGAGCGGAGGGCCTCGCCGATGCCTTCACGGGACCAGCCGCGGGCGAGGCCGGCGACGGACTTCTGCTTCCAGGGAGGGGTGCTGCTGTCGCGGATGCCGGCGACGTGGTTGGCGACGGTGCGCAGCTGACCGGCCACGGCCGAGAGGACGTAGACCGGGGAGGAGCCGGTGTCGAGGGCCCAGCGGATCTCCTCGAGGGCCTTGACCCGGTCTCCGGAGATGATCGCGTCGGCGATCACGTAGTTCTTCACCTCGGCCCGGCCGCCGAAGTACTGCTTCACGTGCTCCAGGCCGAGTCGCTTCGCCTCGTTGTCGTTGGCGAGCTGGCTCGCCGCGGCGGACAGGGCACGGAGATCCTGGCCGACCGCCTGGATCAGGAACTCGGCGCCCTCCTCGTCGAGGGTCGCGCCGTGCAGCCGCAGCTCGGCCTTCACGAAGCTGCCGAACTCACGCGCCTTCAGCTCGACGGACTTGTGCTCGGTCACCTTCGGGAGCTTGCGGAGCTTGGCGAGGGTGCCGCTGCCCTTCTGCCCACCACCGTGGACGAGGACGAGCGCGACGTCCTCCGAGGGCATCCCGGCATAGTCCACCAGGCCCGCGACCGACTCGTCGGGCAGGTTCTCCAGGTTGCGGACCACCACGCAGCGGATGCTCGAGAAGAGCGAAGGTGCGCTCAGCTCGCCGAGCGTCGCCAGCGTCAAGTCGGCGGCGGTCGCCTCGGAGACCTCCGCCTCGGCGTCATAGGCCTTGACCGCGGCCTTCGCCGACGCGACCGTACGTTCCCCCAGGAACTCCTCCTTGCCGGTCACCAGCGTCACCCGACCCAGGACGTCGGAGGCAGACAGGTTGCCCGTAGGGCTCGGTGCGGAGGCGGTGCGTGCCATGCTCAAACCCTCCCACACAGCACCGACACTTACTGCGTCACCACGGCCACCTCACCTCCCGACTCGAGGACCGCGACCGAGCCGTCACGGTCGGTGCGGTAGACCTCGGTGCCGCTCTCCTCGAGCCCCTGGACGGTGGCCGTGGCGGGATGGCCGTAGTCGTTGCCGGCACCGACCGATGTGAGCGCGACCTGAGCCCGCAGCGTACGCAGCCAGTCGAGGTCCTGGTAGCGAGAGCCGTGGTGGGGCACCTTGAGGACGTCGATGTCGAGCTCGGTCAGGTCGTCGGCGAGCTGGTCCTGTCCCTCCGGCTCGATGTCGCCGGTCAGCAGCAGACGCAGGCCGCGGGACTCGACGAGGAGGACCACGCTCGCGTCGTTGGCGGTGGAGCCGTCCCCGGGGCCGCGGGTGTCGGACTCGCCTGTCGGCCAGAGCACCTGGATCCGCACCTCGCCGATAGTGGTCGTGGCCGCGTAGGGCGCCGGAACCGGCACCACCCCGGCCGCACCGGCGGCCTCCCCGAGAACCCGCACGCCCTCGGGCGGGTCCTGGAGCCTCGAGGTCCACAGCTCACCGACCTGCCGCCCGGCGAAGACGCCTTCGATGCCGTTGACGTGGTCGGCGTGGAAGTGGGTGATCACGGCGAGCGGAACCTCCTCGATCTCGAGGTGGTCGAGACAGTCGTCGACGAGGTCCGGATCGGGCCCGGCGTCCACGACGGCGGCGCTGCCCGGCCCGGTGCGCACCACCAGGGCGTCTCCTTGCCCCACGTCGCACATCACGAGCACCCACCCCGGCGGCGGCCAGCCCGGGCTCGGCAGTCGCACCAGCGCGACCGCGAGCAGCACGAGGCATCCGGCCACGCCGGTCACCGGATGTCGCAGGATCCGCGGCGCCAGGAAGGCGATCGCCGCGCAGACGACCACCAGTCCGACCAGGGCGAGCGGCCCGGTCGCCCAGCCGACCTCCGCCGTGGGCAGCCCAGCGCCGAAGCGAGCCACCGCGATGATCCAGGCCACGCACCAGGTCGCGATCGTGCCCGCGACCATCCCGAGCGGGCCCCACACCAGACCGAGCAGACCTCCCAGGAGACCGAGCACCGTCGCCGGCGCCACGGCGGGCTCGACGAGCAGGTTGGCGAGCACCGCGACCAGGCTGACCTGGCCAGAGATGGCGGCGACCACCGGGGTGCAGGCCAGCTGCGCCGCTGCCGGGACCGCGATCGCCTCCGCGCACCACTGCGGCATCCAACGCCTCAGGGCGTCGCGCCACGGTGGCCCGAAGAGCAGGATGCCGGCCGTGGCCAGGACCGAGAGGGTGAACCCGATCGAGATCGCCAGCCCCGGGTCGATCAGCAGCAGCCCGATCACCGCCGCACCGAGCCCGCGCAACGCTCGCTGGCGTCCGTTGTGCGTCATCGCGAGAAGCCCGACCGCACCCATCGCGGCGGCCCGCACCACGCTCGGCTCGGTGCGGGCGAGCACGATGAACCCGAGGATGCCGAGCACGCCGACGGCGTACAGCCCTCTCCCCCGCACCCCGGCCCAGCGGGCCACAATGAGCAGAAACCCCACGACCAGGGTCAGGTTGGTGCCCGAGACCGCGAGCAGGTGGGTGAGTCCGGTCGTGCGGAAGTCGTCCGCCAGGTCGTCGGAGAGGCCGGTGTCGTCGCCGTCGACCAGCGCCGGGACCAGCGCTGCCTGGTCGGGTGGCCGGTGTGCCACTGCGTCCCGGATCGAGCCACGCAGCGTCTCGGAGGCTCGCCACCAGACCCCCGGACCGGAGACGACCCGCGGCTCGCCGGCGATCAGAAGAGCTGACTCCTCGTGCGAGTCACTCCTCGCCAGGCGTCCATTCGTCGACACCGTCGCTCCCAGCGGGATGTCCGCCCAGGCGTCGTCGCCGAGCACGACCACCGGCGTACGCAGCCGGTAGACCACCCCACGGCCCCTGATCTCCCGCACGCTGGCGCGCCGGAGCTGGTATGTCGCGTGCTGACCGCGCACCTCCTTCGGGTCGGTCGTGACCGTGGCGATCACCCGCACCTGCGCCTTGCGCTCGGCCAGGTCCGCCACCGGGTTGTCGCTGACCCGGGCGGCGTACAGGCCCGCGACGACCGCGGTCCCGGCGATCATCAGCACCAGGCCCAGCGCCGTCGGACGGCGCTTCCGAACGGCCCATCCACCGCCGATGCCGACGACGACAGCGAGCACCACCAGCAGAGCCGCGCCCCACCGTCCGCCGGCCACCACCACCGGCCCGGCCAATGCCCCCGCCCACGCACCGGCCCCGAGAAACGGCAGTCGCAGGTCCTTCACAACGTCACCAGCGGCGCCAACGAGTCGTAGGTCTTCGGCCCGATCCCGTCGACCTCGAGCAGCTCGTCGACGGAGGTGAACGCGCCGTTGGTGGTGCGCCAGTCGATGATCGCCTGCGCCGTCACCGGCCCCACCCCGGGCAACGTCTCCAGCTCCTCCATGGAGGCGGTGTTGAGGCTCACCCCCGCCCCGGGCGCTCCGGCCGCCGGGGCACCGGAGCCGGGCTGCCCGCCTACTGGCCCGTTCGGCGATCCCACCACGATCTGCTGACCGTCGCTGAGCAGGGCAGCGAGGTTGAGCCCGGCGAGCTGCTTGTGGGAAGCCCCGCCGGCAGCCTCGACGGCATCCACCACCCGCGAGCCCACCGGCAGCACGACGATGCCGGGCTTGGGCACCTTGCCCTCCACGTCGACCGTCACCGTCCCCGCCGATGCTCCGCCCGACGGCACCGCGGCCACGCTCCCGGGCGCGGCCGAGCCGGTCGGCAGCACGACCAGCGGGGAGGCCGAGGGTGAGGCGCGAGCGGCCGGCATCACCTCCGGGTCGGCGCGGATCATCCACCAGCACGCCACCGCCAGACCGACGACCAGCACCAGCGCGACGACGACGAGATGCCAGGGGCCGAGGCTCACCCGCCCGCGCAGCGGCTCCGGCAGCACCGCGTCGGGCGAGATCACGACCTGACGCCGAGACGCGTGGCGCCCCGGGACCGGCACCAACGGATCCAGCTCCGCGGTGTCGGTCGCTCTCGGCCCGTCCCACCAGGGCGGCTGCCAGTCCTCCTCGCCCTCGTCCTCCTCCCCCGGCGGGTCGATCTCGGCGCGCAGCTGCTCCAGCCGTCGGGCGACGGCATCGGCGTGATCAGAGGTCGGTCGGGTCCGCATGACGCCGAAGCTATGCGCCCGCGCCGACACTTCCGAGCGCGTTCTCAGCGCCTGTGGACAACCCGATCCTCAACGGCCCCTGTGGACAGTGACCGGCCCAAGAAAGGGGCCAGAATCAGAGCTTGGGCCCCACAACGACCGCCACACAACCAGGCCCCACGTGCGCACCGAGCACCGCACCCAGCTCCCCGACACGTACGTCGCCGTTGACCTTGCCGTTCAGCTCGTCACACAGCCCCGAGGCCATCGCACCGGCCCGGTCCGGGCTGCCCAGATGAGCGACGACGACCTCGACCCCGTCAGCGTCCTCACCGGCCTCGACCCCGAGCGCCTGCAGCCGCGCGATCGCCCGCTCAGCGGTACGCACGCGCTCGTGCGGCACGACCCGCCCCTCCTCGATCGTGAGCAGCGGTTTGACCGCCAGCGCCGTCCCGAGCAGCGCGGCAGCAGCACCGATCCGCCCACCTCGGCGCAGATACTCGAGCGTGTCGACGTAGAAGTAGGAGCGTGTCGCGGCAACCCGTGACAGCGCGGCCTCGCGCGCCTCGGCAGCGCTCCCGCCGCGACCGGCAACCTCCGCGGCCGCCAGCACCGCGAACCCGACCCCCGGTCCGACCAGCCGCGTGTCAACGGTGACCACCGGCACCCGAGCCTCGCGGGCCGCGAGCATCGAGGACTCGCACGTCGCGCTCAGCTCCGCGGAGAGGTGGATCGAGACGATCTCCTCAAAACCCTGCGCCGCGAGCTTCGCGTAGGCCTCGGCCAGCAGTGCCGGCGAGGGCCGAGAGGTCGTCACCGTCTTGTGCGCCGCCAACGCCGTCAGCAGCGCTTCGGGCGAGGTCTCCTCCACCCCGTCGTCGTACGACGTCCCATCCACGATCACCTGCAACGGCACCGATGTGATCAGCTCCGCGGCATCCCCGAGATCGGATGGAAGCATCGCGGTCGAGTCGGTCACGATCGCTACCCGGGCCATGTCAGAAGCCTATCGGGCCTCCCTACTCGGCCAGAACCAAGCGTTCCAGCCATTCCGCCCCGCGAGAATCGCGCACATGCATGGAAGTCACCGCGCACGCACGACCTTGCGACGACAGAACCCCGCACATGTGCGATCTCGCGAAGAACGGCACTACGGCCGTTGACCAGGAATCCGGCGGTACGCCGTTTGCAGCTCGGCGATCACGGGATCCCGGACATCGAAACCATGGTCGTCAACGGAACTGATCGGACGTACCCCGATGCTCGCGTTGGTCGCGAACGCAGCACGCATCCTCGACACGTCGCCTCTCAGGACGGGCCGGCTCGCATGCGCCCGAGCCGCAAGCAGCGCCATCGTCACTCCTGGGAGGACCGCCGCCTCCGGCCAGACGACGTCACCGTCATGAGTGACGAAGCCGACGTTCCACGTACATCCCTCGCTCACGTGCCCCGAGGCCGGGTCCACGAAGAGCACGTCATCGAACCCGGCGCGTTTCGCGGCGACCCGGTGATGAAGCTGGCCGAAGAGGCCGACGTGCTTGACCCCGGGTACGTCACGCTGGAACGGCTCGGTCATGACCCGCAGTGCCGGCAGCGGTCCCGCGCCGGCAGGGCGCGTGGTGATCAGCGCGACCGGCCGGGGCTCGACCGCCCCGACGTTGCCGAGAGTGATCTGTGGGTCATAGACAGTGACGCGCATCGTGTACGACTCCGGACCGACAGCAGACACGTCACGGATCTCCGCCAGCACCTGCGCCCGGTCCAGCTCCACCCCGAACACCGCACGGCAGTCCCGTTCGAGCCGGTCAAGATGCAGGTCCAGGCCACGTACACCACCGTCCTCGACGTGCATCGAGGTGAAGTGCCCGAGGCCGGTCAGCGCCAGCGCCGAGAGCTCGGCAGGCGTCGCCTCCCGACCCCGGATCGTTGCCAGGTCGACCTCAGACGACGATGTTGACCAGCTTCGGCGCGCGGACGATGACCTTGCGCACGGTCTGACCCTCGATCGCGGCCGCGATCGTCGGGTCGGCCAGCGCGGCGGCCTCCAGGTCGGCCTCGGAGATCGAGGGCGAGACCTCCAGGCGCGCACGCACCTTGCCCTTGATCTGCACGACAGCGGTCACGACGTCCTCCACGAGCAGCTCGGGCAGAGGCGTCGGCCACGCCACCCGCGCAACCGTCGGCTCGTGCCCCAGGCGCTCCCACATCTCCTCGGCGGTGTAGGGCGCGACCAGCGAGAGCAGGATCGCGACCGTCTCCGCGGCCTCGCGTACGGCAGGATCAGCCGGACCACAACCCGAGTCGATCGCCTTCCGGGTCGCGTTGACCAGCTCCATCACGCGGGCCACGACCACGTTGAACCGGTAGGACTCGATCAGCTGCTCGGCCTCGGCGATGGTCTTGTGGGTCGTACGCCGCAGCGCCACGTCCCCACCAGACAGATCGACACCCGGCGCGGACGTCACGTCCCCGGCCAGGCGCCAGGCCCGCTGCAGGAACTTCACCGAACCCGCCGGCGAGACGTCGGCCCAGTCGATGTTGTCCTCCGGCGGGGAGGCGAAGACCAGGGTCAGCCGGGTCGCGTCGACGCCGAACTCCTCCAGCACGTCCGACAGGTTCACGCCGTTGCCCAGCGACTTCGACATCTTCTTGCCGCCGTTGATCACCTTGCCCTGCGACAGGTAGGCCGAGAACGGCTCGTCCCAGTCGATCAGGCCGATGTCGCGCAGCGCCTTGGTGAAGAAGCGGGCATACATCAGGTGCAGCACGGCATGCTCGTCGCCGCCCAGGTAGAAGTCGACCGGACCCCACTCGCTGGCCAGCTCGGAGGAGAACGCCTGGGTCTCGTCCGTCGGCGACAGGTAGCGCAGGAAGTACCACGACGAGTCCACGAAGGTGTCCATCGTGTCCGAGTCGCGCGTGGCCGGGCCGCCACACTTCGGGCAGGAGACGTTGACCCACTCGGAGGCCGCCGCCAGCGGCGAGACGCCCTTCGGCTTCAGGTCGGCCCCGGCCAGATCGGGCAGCTGCACCGGCAGCTGGTCGTCAGGCACCGCCACCTCACCATCGACCGGGCAGTGCACGATCGGGATCGGCGCGCCCCAGTAGCGCTGCCGCGACAGCAGCCAGTCACGCAGCCGGTAGTTGATCGTGCCCTTGCCGTGGCCCTCGGCCTCCAGCTTCTCGATGATCTTGTGGATGCCGCTCGCCTTGTCGGCCACGCCCTCCAGCTCCGGGGAGTTGACGTACGCACCGTCACCCGCGGTCGCGACGTACGTCTCCTCGGGGTTGTCGGCGCCCGGCACGTCCACGACGCGACGCACCGGCAGCGAGAACGCCTTGGCGAAGTCCAGGTCGCGCTGGTCGTGGGCCGGAACCGCCATCACCGCGCCGGTGCCGTAGTCGGCCAGCACGTAGTCGGCCGCCCACACCGGGATCTGCTCGCCGTTGACGGGGTTGGTCGCGGTGACGCCCAGGTCGACACCGGTCTTGGGACGGTCGGTCGCCAGCCGGTCGATGTCGGAGGCCTTGCGTACGTCCTCCAGGTAGCCCTCCAGCGCGGCGGCACGCTCGGGCGCGACGATCTCGGCAGCCAGGTCGGCGTCGGCGGCGACGACCATGAAGGTCGCGCCGTAGAGCGTGTCGGGGCGGGTGGTGAAGACCGTCACCGTCCGCTTCTCACCAGAGGTCAGCGAGATCTCGAAGTCGACGTGCGCGCCTTCGGACCGGCCGATCCAGTTGCGCTGCATGTTGACGACCTTGCCGATCCAGGTGTCCTGCAGCTGGTCCAGGCCGTTGTACAGCTCCTCCGCATAAGCGGTCGTGCGGAAGTACCACTGCGTCAGGTCACGCTTGGTGACCACCGCGCCGCAGCGCTCGCACTCGCCGTTGACGACCTGCTCGTTGGCCAGCACGGTCTGGTCGTTGGGGCACCAGTTGACCGGGGACTTCTTGCGGTAGGCCAGGCCGGCCTCGTACAGCTTCAGGAAGATCCACTGCGTCCACCTGTAGTACTCCGGGTCGGAGGTGTGCAGACGGCGCGACCAGTCGAAGGAGATGCCGTAGCGCTTGAACGACTCCGCCTGGGTCTCGATGTTGGCGTAGGTCCAGCCGGCGGGGTTCTCGTTGCGCTTGATCGCGGCGTTCTCGGCGGGCAGGCCGAAGGAGTCCCAGCCGATCGGGTTCAGGACGTCGTAGCCCTTCAGCCACCAGTAGCGGGCGAGGACGTCGTGCAGGGCGGTCACCTCGGCGTGACCCATGTGCAGGTCGCCGGAGGGGTAGGGGAACATCGTGAGCGCGTAGCGCTTCTCGGCCCCCTCGCGCTGGCCTGCCTTGAACGGCTCCAGCTTCTCCCAGATGGGGCGCCACTTGTCCTGCAGCTCGGTGACGTCGTACGTCGCCTGCTCGGCCTGCTCCTGCGTCATTGGTCTTTCGTCCTTGTCGAGTGTCGTGCGTCAAGACTGCTTCTGGAACAAAGCTCCATAGAACTAAAAAGGCCCCTCACATGGAGGGGTAGCCGCGTGACCGGGGTGTGTCCCTCAGGGTCAGCGCGGCTGCCTAAGAAGCAGGACAGACATCTGCATGTGTCCAGGGTAGCCGACCACCGCCGCCATCGTCATTCGCAGTCCCGCCATACTCCCGCGCCCGGTACCGATGACAGGGTCGAAGTCCTCTAGAAAAGCACTTTCGATACCTCATGAGTTCCGCCCTGCAGATCGACCGACAGAAAATACCGCCGGAGGGGCCTTCACCTATTGCGACGGCGCATCTGAGCGTGCCAAACTGGCGGCGCTCCGCTGCTCGTGATGTCGGTCGTGAATGAGGACCCCCCCATCTCATCCAAGGAACGCTCCGAGCAGCGGAGTCCAAGCTTCGGAGCCCCTGCGACCCGGTCGTAGGGGCTCTCGCATTCACGCTGCCGAGCCGGCACACCACCCGGGACTGCTCCATTTGGGTCATGCGACATACCCTCCCCGGTAGCTACCGTCGTTCTCGTGCAGAGCGCCCCCGAGCAGCACCAGGCCGCCCTCGTCGGCCGAGACCCGGAGCAGGTACGCCTGGCCAGACTGCTGAGCCGCACGCGGAACGGAAAGGGCGGCTCGATCGCCGTGCTCGGCGAACCGGGCATGGGCAAGTCCGCCCTGCTCACCGCGGCCACCGCGGGCACGAGCATCCGGGTGGTCAGGCTCGACGGCTACGAGTCCGAGTCCGACATGGCGTTCGCCGCGGTCCAGCGGCTGGTGACGTCGCTGCACGCCGAGAGCGAGCTGCTCCCGGAGCAGCAGCGCCGCGCCCTGCTCGTCGCCTCGGGCGAGGCCGACGGACCACCGCCGGACCGCTACCTGGTCGGCCTCGGCGTCCTCGGGCTGCTGGCCGCCGCGAGCAACGGGCACGGCATCGTCTGCACGATCGACGACGCCCATCTGCTCGACCCGGAGAGCCTGGACGCGCTGGCGTTCGTGGCCCGCAGGATCGCGGTGGAGCGGGTCGCGGTCATGTTCGCCGGGCGCGACGAGGCCGGCCTGGCCGAGCATCTCGGTGGCGTGCCCCAGCTCGCGCTGACCGGCCTGGACACCGATGCCGCCGTGCGGCTGCTGAACCGTGCGGCGGCGGAACCCCTCCCGCCCTCGGTGGCCCTGGCGATCGCCCAGGCCACCGGCGGCAACCCGCTCGCCCTGATCGACCTCGCCGGCGAGTCGCTGGTCCACGAGCTGCCGGACCTGGGGATGGCCGGTGAGCCCGTCCCCGTCGGTCGCCATCTGGAGGCCCACTACGTACGCCGGGCTCGCCAGGCCGACCGGGCGGTCCAGACCTGGGCGCTGCTGGCGGCGGCGGACTCCACCGGCAACATCGACCTGCTCGCGGCCGCGGGCACGGAGCTCGGCCTCACCCTCGAGGACGCCGACCGCGCCGAGGTCGCCGGGCTCGTCCAGCTCGCCCCGACCGTACGGTTCCGCCATCCCCTGGTGCGCTCGGCGGTCTACAACGCGGCCTCGGGCGTCGAACGACGCCGGGTCCACCGTGCCCTCGCGCACGCGGCCGACCGGGCGAACCTGACCGAGGCGGAGGCCTGGCACGCGGCCCGGGCCGTCGTCGGGACCGACGAGGAGGTCGCCGCCCGGCTGGACCTGACCGCGGACCTGGCCGCCCGCCGCGGCGGCTTGGTCTCGTGTGCGCGTCTGCTCGCCCGTGCCGCTGAGCTGAGCCCGCCGGGAGAGGCCCGCGCCGCACGGCAGGTCGGCGCCGCCGAGGCGGCCCTGGCCGTCGGCGCCACGCACCTCTCGCAGCGGCTCGTCGACGACCTCGACGAGGAGTCGGCCGGCGCGGTCACCCGCGGCCGCGCGCTGATCATCCGCAGCGCGCTGACGCTGCTGCACGCCGAGCGGGACGGGGTGATGAGCGGTGCGGCCGACCACCTGCGGGCCGCCGATCTCTTCCACGGACTCGACGACGTACGCGAGCAGGACGCGCTGCTTCGGGCCTTCGACCGATGTTCGAGCGCCGACCGGCTCATGACCGGCGTGACACAGGCCGAGCTGGGCCGGCGGATGCTCGCGGGCGCGGACCTGGACGGTCGATGGTCGGTCGTGCTGCGCGGACTGGCCGCCCTGATCCTGGAGCCGTACGACACGGCGCACCCGAAGGTGCGCGCGGCGTTCGACGCGGTGCTCGCCCTGCCCGATGACGAGATCATGTACTTCGGCAGCGTGATCGCCGGCCTCGGTGGCTACCTGTGGGACGACGGGAGCCGAGCCGCCGGCCTCGACCGGGCCGCACGCGCCGCACGCGACCGAGGCGCTCTGCTCGTGCTCGACACGCTGCTGTGGATCATGGCCCTCTCCGAGGTCTACGGCGGCTCCCTGCACCGGGCGGGTCGCTGCGTGGAGATGCATCGAGAGGTACGCGGCGCGATGGGCTACGAGGAGGCGAACGTGCCCAACGTCGCGGTGATGGCCTGGACCGGGGAGCCACGCGAGCTGGTGGCGGCCGTGGCCGACGGCGCCGGTGCGATCGGGTTCGGCGGGGTCCGGTCCTCGGGGATCGAGGGGCTGGTCGCGCGTGACCTCGCGGACCGGCGCTACCAGGACGCCTACCAGCGCCACAGACCGCTGGTCGAGGACCCGTTCCTCCAGGTCACCCCGATCTGGTACGCCGACTTCGTCGAGTCAGCCGTACGCTCCGGCCACCCAGACATTGCGCAGCGGGTGGTTCAGGACCTGGCGAGCCGGGCCGCGGTGAACGGCATGCCGTGGTGCGAGGGGGTCGCCGAGCGCGCGCTCGCCCTGGTGAGCCCCGACGACGAGGCCGAGACCCACTACCTCGCTTCGGTCGCGGCCCTGCACAAGACGCTGGCCGAGACCGAGCTCGGCCGGTCGTACCTGCTCTACGGCGAATGGCTCCGTCGCGTCCGGCGCCGTCGCGAGGCGGCCGAGCAGCTCCGCCTCGCGCTGCAGCACCTGCGCCACAGCGGCGCGGAGATCTTCGTCCCGCGAGTTCTCGCCGAGCTCGAGGTTCTCGGCGTCCGGGCCGACGACGTCGTGGACGCCGAGGCGAACCCGCCGCTGGAGCTCACCACCCAGGAGCACACGATCGCGCGCCTGGCCGCGTCCGGGCGTACCAACGCCGAGATCGCCGCCAACCTGTTCATCAGCCCGAACACCGTCGACTACCACCTGCGGAAGGTCTTCCAGAAGCTCGCCATCTCCTCTCGCCGGCAGCTGGCCGACCGTCTGAACGCCTAGGGTCGCCCAGGTCTACACCGGCAGCCGGAGCGGAACGCCCGGTGTCGGCCAACGGAAGCGGTCCGCGATCCCGGGCGGAGCATCGGCCACGTCGGCAAGGATCCGGTCCTTCCCCTGACGAAAGTGCGACCACCCCTCGTAGTGCACCGGCACCACCGTGACCGGGTCGAGCAGCCCGCACAGCTCGACCGCGTCCCGCCCGCCCATCGTGTAGGCGAGCGGGCCGGTCACCGGGAATCCGACGCGCCCGAGGTGCACGATCGCGGTTCCGACGTCGACCCGGTTCGCGACCTCGCCGAGACCGCCGTAGAGCACCGTGTCCCCCGAGACCCAGACGGCTCCGTGCTGTTGCCCCTCCCAGGTCAGCGAGAAGCCGATGACGTCGCCGACGATCGGTCTGCTGCCGAGGAAACCGTGACGCGCGGGAGTCGCGGTCACCGTGAGCGTCGGGCGGTCCGGCGCCTGCAGCACCGTGGTCTGCCATGGCCGCAGACCTCTGACCGTCCGGCCCAGGCCCGACCTGGTGAGCCTGACCGCGCCCGAGGCGGTGGTCGCCACGACCCCGGCACCCGGCAGCAGCGCCCGGCCGGCGTCGTCGAGGTTGTCGGCGTGATGGTCGTGGGTGAGGAGGACGGCGTCGATGGGGCCGATCTCGGCGGCGAGGACCGCAGGACCCGCGGTCTTCCGTGAGGACGTACCCCAGCCGAACCGGTACGTCCGGCCGGGGGCGTCGAAGGTCGGGTCGGTCAGGATCCTCCACCCGGCCACCTCGAGGAGCGTCGTCGGTCCTCCGACGTGAGTGAGGGTGAGGTCCATCGCACGGCCTCAGGAGGCGTTGGATCCGGTGGCGCCCCGCTCTCCGGCGTGGGAGAGCGCCCACTCCAGCGCGTGGTCGGCGATCTCCTCCCACCCCGGACCCGCCACCATCAGATGCGGCCGGCCCTCGTACGTCTCGTGCTCGGTGACGGTTCCGGCACCCTGGTAGTGCTTGACGTTCGAGGCCTGCACCGACGGCGGCATGATGTGGTCCTCGGACCCGGACAGGAACAGCAGCGGCGCTCGGTCGGCGTTCTTGAAGTCGACCCAGGCACCCTGGTGACCAGGCTGGAAGTTCGCCAGCACGGAGTCGAACAGGACCCGGCCCGAAGCCGGGATGTGGTAGCGCTCGTAGAAGGCCGTCGACTCCTCCTCGGTATAGGTGTTCGTGAAGGCGTACGTCCACTGCTCGGCGTCGAAGCCGACGGCGCGGTGATGGTTCGCCGGGTTCTTGAGCACCGGGAAGACCGAGCGCAGCTGGGTCCACGGCGTGGCCCGGATGCCCTCGGTCGGAGCCGAGTTGAGGACGACGCCCGCGGCACCGTAGCCGTGGTCCATCACGACCTGCGTGAACGCCCCACCGGCCGAGTGGCCCATGATGATCGGTGCGCTGTCGAGCGTGGCGAGGAAGGCCTCCAGGTGGGAGACGATCGCCTCCAGGGTGAGGTCGGCGATCGGGGTCGGGTCGTCGCGGAGAGCCTCGACCTCGACCTCGAAGCCGGGGTAGGCGGGGGTGTGCACGGTGAAGCCCTTGGCCTCGTACCGGGCCTTCCAGTGTTCCCACGACCGGGGTGTGACCCAGAAGCCGTGGATCAGGACGATGGTGTCCGGGGTGCTCATGTCAGGTTCCCTCTCTGTTGCTGGGGCTGGGATTGCTGGGCTGGGATGCTCCGATCGTCCATCGAGTCGCGATGCGCCCGGACCACGTACGACGCGTAGTCCCGCGGGACTACGCGGTCCACGTGGTCCGCCGAGACGGATGGCTGGGTGAGGCTCGTCAGGACAGAGCCCAACCGACCGTGGGAGGAAGCCGATGCCCTACATCACCGCCGACGACGGCGCCCAGATCTTCTACAAGGACTGGGGCGTCAGCGGAAGCCCTGTGCTGCTCAGCCACGGCTGGCCGCTCAACTCCGACGCCTGGGAGGCCACCGCGCTCTTCCTCGCCCAGCACGGCCACCGAGCCGTCGCCCACGACCGCCGGGGCCACGGCCGCTCCAGCCAGACCTGGTCCGGCAACGAGATGGACACCTACGCCGACGACCTCGCCTGTCTGATCGATGCGCTCGACCTGCGCGACCTCACCCTCGTCGGGCACTCGACGGGTGGCGGCGAGATCGTCCGGTACGTCGGCCGGCACGGCACCGGCCGCGTCGCCGGGCTCGCCCTGGTCTCGGCGGTCCCGCCGCTCATGCTGCGGACCGAGGACAACCCCGAGGGGCTACCCGTCGAGGTCTTCGACGAGATCCGGGCCGGGGAGCTGGCCAACCGGGCCCAGCTCTACCGCGACCTTGCCGACGGACCGTTCTTCGGGCACAACCGGAACGGCGACGTCCCGCAGGGGTTCCGCGACGCCTTCTGGCTCCAGGGCATGGCGTCGGGGCACCGTGGCGCCTACGAGTGCATCGCGGCCTTCTCCGCCACCGACTTCCGGCCCGACCTGGCCAAGATCGACGTGCCGACGCTGGTCGTGCACGGCGACGACGACCAGATCGTGCCGATCGAGGTCGGGGGCCGCCGCTCGGTCGAGCTGATCGACGGCGCGGAGCTGAAGGTCTACGAGGGGTCCAGCCATGCCCTCCCGGACACCGATCGCGATCGCCTGCACGCCGACCTGCTGGCCTTCGTCGACCGCTGAGCGTGCTCTACGGCACCCGCGCCCGCCAGGCCGGGGTGCCGTGCTTGGTCTCGACCAGCGCCGCGGCCTCGTCGATCGTGGCCCGGTCGAGGCCGACGTACGCCGCGCCGAAGCTCTGCTCGAACTCCGCGAGCAGCGCCTCGATGACCTTGTCCCGGCTCAGCCCGGTCTGGGAACGGATCGGGTCGACCCGCTTGGCCGCGCTCCGGGTGCCCTTGTCGGACATCTTCTCCCGGCCGATCCGGAGCACCTCGAGCATCTTGTCGGCGTCGATGTCGTAGGCCATCGTGACGTGGTGCAGGACGCCGCCCGGGATCCGCTTCTGCGCGGCACCGGCGATCTTGCCGACCGGCGAGGCGATGTCGTTCAGACCGGCGTAGGCGGCCTCGATGCCGACGCTGCGCAGGCCGCGCAGCACCCACTCGTCGAGGAACGCGTACGACTCCTGGAAGGACATCCCGGCCACGAGCGTGTCGGGCACGGCGAGGCTGTAGGTGATCGTGTTGCCCGGTTCGATGAACATCGCGCCGCCGCCGGAGATGCGGCGTACGACCTCGATGCCGTGCCGCTCGGCGGCGGCTTCGTCGACCTCGTTGGAGAGCGACTGGTAGCTGCCGATCACGACGGCGCTGCTCGCCCAGTCCCAGAACCTCAGGTTGGGGGCACGGCGGCCCTCGGCCACCTGGCGGACGATGACCTCGTCGAGGGCCATCTGCATCGTCGGCGACAGCGGTCCGGTCTCGACGATCTCGAGGTCGAGGTCGTCCCACGTCGTCGCCCGGCCCAGCGCCCGCAGCACCGTGAGGGCGATGTCGCGGGTGCCGAAGCCGACCAGCTCGGCGTCACGAGCCGCGGCGTCGAGCTCTGCGGTCAGCTGGTCGAGGGACGCGTCGACGGACTGCCCCTCCAGCGCCGCGGTCAGCCACCCCAGCGCCTCGTCGGGTTCCAGGAAGAAGTCGCCCGAGAGGACGACATCGATGATCGTGTCCGCGGAGACCGTCGCGTCGACGACGACCAGCTTGCCGCCGCGTACCTTCCGCTCGCCATGCACTCGTTCACTCACAATTCCAGAACACCCGGAGAGCCCCGATTCATCCCCCTGCCGAGGCGTCAGGCACGTCGGCCGAGCCGTCACTCCCGTCGGCCGAGCCGGCCCGCCCGGCGGCCCCGCCCGCCCCCCCCGCGGCGGCGCCGGCCCCCCCGGCGCCCGCGACGTCACCGCATGCCCATTCGGCCGACAGAAGCGACGCTTCGGCCGACGTACCTGACTCCTCGCCCGACCTACCCGACGCTTCGGCCGACGTACCTGACTCCTCGCCCGACCTACCCGACGCTTCGGCCGACGTACCCGACGCCTCGCCCGACGTAACTGACGCCTCGCGCGACCTAGCTGACGCCTCGGCAGGGGGTGGTCAGACGGCAGCGGCGCAGGAGCCGGCGGTGTCGGCCAGGCGGGTGAGGCCGGCCGGCCCGACAAGGGGGCGGGGGTCCTCGGCGAGCGTCCAGGCACCGTCGGTGAGGACGTAGTCGCCCCGGACGTCACCAGCGAGAAGGGAACGTACGCCGGCGACCAGCCGGTCCACGTCGGCGACCGAGGTGCCGATGCCGATGCTCGCGCGGACCGCGCCCGCGGTGAGGCCGAGGCGCTTGAGGAGCGGCTGCGCGCAGAAACGGCCGTCGCGTACGCCCAGGCCGTGCTCGGCCGAGAGGTAGGCCGCGACCCGGCCGGGCTCGATGCCGTCGACGGTGAACGTGACCACGCCGACAGGCTCGTCGGAGTCGGGCCACAGGCGGACGACGTCGACGCCGTCCAGCGCGGACAGGCCGGCCACGAGGCGCCCCCTCAGCGACGCCTCGTGGCGGTCCAGGTCGGCGGCCGGGAGGCCACCGAGAGTCGTACAGGCAGCAGCCAGCGCGGCGGCACCGATGACGTTGGGCGAGCCGCCCTCGTGACGCGCCGGCGCGGGCTGCCACGTGGTCTCCCCCACCTCGACGTCTTCGACGGCCCCTCCCCCGGCGAGGTAGGGGGTGCCGACGTCGAGCCAGTCGCGACGCCCGACCAGGGCGCCGGCGCCGTAGGGCGCGTAGAGCTTGTGGCCGGAGAAGGCGACGTAGTCGGCGCCGGTCGCGGCCAGCGAGAAGTGACGGTGGGCGAGCAGCTGGGCACCGTCGACGAGCACCCGGGCGCCGTGGGCGTGGGCCAGGGTGACGATCTCGCCGACCGGGAGCGCCTCGCCGGTGACGTTGGAGGCACCGGTGATCGCGACCAGGGCGAAGCTGTCCCGAGCCAGCTCCCCGGCGAGGGCGTCGATGGTGCCGGCGAGGGTATCCCGGCCCGCGACCACGGTGACGCCGGCACCGACACGGCGCCACGGGAGCAGGTTGGCGTGGTGCTCGATGTCGAGGACGAGGACCCTGCCCGGTACGCAGCCCGCCAGCAGGTTCACCGCGTCGGTGGTGTTGCGGGTGATGACGGTGACGTCGTCATTTCGCGCGCCGACGTAGGCGCCGATGGTCGCGCGCGACTCCTCGTAGAGGGCGGTCGAGACCTGGGACAGGTAGCCGGCGCCACGGTGGACCGAGGCGTACCAGGGCAGGACCTCGGCCACCCGGTCGGCCACGCTCTGCAGCGCCGGTGCCGACGCGGCCACGTCGAGGTTGGCGTACGTCGTGGTCGTTCCGTCCAGCAGCGGGACCTGAGTGTTCGAGCCGACGAGCGGAAGCAGGGACATGGGGGCACCCTTCGGGGTCATGGCTCCCCCAGGGTTGCCCGGCGAAGCACGCGCTTGCCCGCGCCACCTCGGCGAGGACCTGGTCGTCACCCGGAGCACCCCACCGCGTGGGAGGGTTGCCCGCCAGCAAGCCGGGGCTTCGCGCTGGCAGTCGTGACCTTCGCCAAGAATCCTGCCCGAGACCGGACGCGCCCACCAACTCGCCATCTCGATCGGTGGGCACGCGTCTCAGATCACGGACGCCCCTCCCAGGGGTTGCCGTGGTCGTCCCCGTTGTCGCAGGTGCCGAAGAACTCCGAGACCGGGTCGCACTCCTCGCCGTCTTCACCCTCAGGTGGAGCAGGCGGAGCGGGCGGAGCGATCAGCTCCTCCTCGTGGCCGGACTCGGGATCCTGGCCGTCGACGTAGACGGGTTCGGGGAAGTTCTCGACCTCCTTGCCCTCCATGGCCTCGGCCATGATGGCCGCCCAGGTCTCGGTGGGATAGTCGGCGCCGAAGTAGGACGGCATCCAGCCGCCGTCGAGCTTGCCCTCGCCGTTGCCACGCGAGTAGCGCACGGCGGTCGCGATCTGCGGGGTGAACCCGACGAACCACGACGAGCAGACGTGCTGCGCGCTGGTGCACGTGCCGGTGCCGGTCTTGCCGGCCACCGGCCGGCCGATGCTCTGCGCCTTCTGGCCGGAGCCGCTCTGCACGACGCCCTGCATCGCGTAGGTCACGTCGGCGGCGACGTCCTCGGAGATCGCGTGCCGGGCGTTCTTGCGGCCGTTCCAGCTGTAGAGGACGTTGCCGGCGCGGTCGCGGACCTTCTTCACCACGTGCACGTCGTGGCGGTAGCCGCCATCGGCGATCGTGGCATAGGCGTTGGCCATGTTGATCGGGCTGACGTTGGCACGGCCGAGCGCGATCCGGTCGTCGGTCTTGTGGTCGAAGTCGGTGGTGGTGCTGGGGATCCCCGGGAACTTCGGGTTCGCCTTCGCCGGGGCGACCCCCGCGGCTACCGCGGTGTCGTAGATCGCCTTGCGGCCCTCCTCGGGGCCACCCATCGACTCGGTCATGTCGATGTAGGCCGTGTTCACCGACTGCTCCATCGCCTTGAGCATGGTGATGTGCTGGCCGTAGTCCATCCCGTCCGCGATCCCGGCCTGCTCACCCTCGTTGACCACCTCGGAGCCGGCGTAGGTGGTGAACGGCGAGTCTCCGGCCCACGTCGAGTTCAGCGAGTAGCCCTTCCCGATCGCCGCGGCGGTGGCGAAGGCCTTCATCGTCGACCCGGCGTGACCACCGGTCGCGGCCCAGTTCTGCTGGCTGTCGAGATAGTCCTGGCCACCGTAGAAGCCGAGCAGCGCTCCAGACCCGACGTCGACCGAGGCGGTCGCCACGTGGAGGGCGTTCTTCTGGTCGGGGTCGCCCTTGACGTACGCCTTCCGGTTCTTCGGCTTCACGGTCTTGGCCGCGGTCGCCGATGCCTTCATGACCTTGGGCGAGAGCGTCGCGGTGATCCGGAGGCCACCGCTGTCGATCTTCTCCTCGGTGAACATCGGCTTGCCGTCGGCGCCCTTGAGGCCGAGCAGCTCGGCCTTGATCATGGTCAGCGCATGGCCACGCTGGCCGCCGAGCCGGCTCGACACCGTCTTCGCGGGGAACTTCGGCAGCGCGTCCTTCACCTTGTCGGCCTCGGCCTGCTTCAGGTAGCCGAGGTCGACCATGCCGGAGAGGACGTACTGGTAGCGGCCGAGCAGCTTCTCCTCACCCCGGAAGGTGCTGCTGGCGGGGTCGAAGCCGGCCGGGTTGTTGAGGATGGCCGCGAGCGCCACCGTCTCCCGCAGCGAGAGGTCCTTGGTGGGCTTCGCGAAGTAGGCCTTCGCGGCCGCCTCGATGCCGTAGGCGCCGCGGTTGAAGTAGATCGTGTTGAGATAGTCGGTGAGGATCTGGTCCTTGCTCTTCTGCCTGGTCAGCTTCAGGGCGATGACCGCTTCCTTCAGCTTGCGGGTGTAGGAGTACTCGGAGGTCAGGTAGTAGTTCTTGACGTACTGCTGGGTGATCGTGGAGGCGCCACCCGAGGTGCCCTCGGTGGTGTTGGAGAACGCCGCCCGCACGATGCCCTTCACGTCGACGCCGCTGTTCTCGTAGAAGGTGCGGTCCTCGGCGGCCACCACTGCGTTCTTGACCATCTCCGGGATCTGGTCGGCGTCCAGCTTGATCCGGTTCTGGTCACCCTCCTGGTAACGGCCGAGCTCGGTCTTGCCGTTGCCGTAGTAGACGAAGGACGTCTCCACCTCGAAGGCGGCGTTGGGGTCAGGCACCGCGATCCGGTTGTAGGCCACGATCGCCGTCACCGACCCGATCAGGGCGATGGCCAAGAACCCGACCAGCGCCACCTTCGCGGTGACCTTCCCCCAGCGTCGCCAGGTGGTGGCCGGCGGACGACCGCCGCTGCTCCTGGATCCGCTGCTCCTGGATCCGGTGCTCCGGGTGGCCCACTTCTCGGCCGCCCAGGCCGTGGCCGGCTCGAGCTTGGCAAGCCAGTCGCGGGCCGCCGACGGCTTGGGTTCCGCCCGACGCGCACCCGGTCGGCTGGGCACGGCCCGAGGCAGCTCTGGCGCGATCCGAGGAGCCTGCGCGGCAGGCGGCGGAGGCGGCCGCCAGGACGGCGGCGGACCGGTCGGACCCTTCGGAGGCTCGGCGCTCCGGTGTTCCATTGCTCCACCTGACCTAGGCGACTGATTGCGGCGGCCGTTGATCCTACCCGGGTGGG
>NZ_JBHVGB010000009.1:0-70199 GCF_042801335.1 Nocardioides sp. NPDC057577
ACCTTGCACCGCAGGCCCGGGGGGATTCGCCGGGCCTGCGGTGGTGGGGCTGCCCTCAGGAACGGGCCGCCGCGATCTGCGCACTCACGTCGTAGGGGAACTCCGAGGTGATGCCGATCTTGTCGTACTCCATCTTCGAGGCGTCGAACCCGTCGTTCCAGTTGCCGTTGGTGACCTCGTTGCACTGGTAGGACTGGTAGGACTGGTCGGTGGTCTCACCGACCTCGATGTTGGCGAAGGAGAACCCGCAGCCACCGGCGTCCATGTGGATGCCACGCGTGCCGGAGTCGGGCATCTCCCCGACCGGGTCGGTCAGCACGTCACCGATCACCATCTGCTCCACGGTGTTCTTGATCGGGTGCGGCTCCTGGTTGGCCACACCGTAGGTGTAGAACGCGCCCATGTCACCGGAGTCCAGGCCGGCGTTCTGGATCTCGATGTAGCGGAAGGTGTTGTTGTCGGTGTACTGCTCGCCGTCGACGACCTCCGGACGCGACTCCAGGCTGATGCCGTACCGCGCGGAGTGGTTGACGAAGATGTTCTCGACCAGGTTGTTGCCGGTGTCCATCAGCTCGACCCCGGAAGCGTCGCCGGGCACCAGCTCGCCGATGTGGTCGATGAACACGTTGGAGATCGTGTGCCCGTGGCTCAGGTCGCCCTCACCGGGCCAGCCACCCTCGATCTTGATGGCGTCCGCGCCGATGTTCTCGAACCAGCTGTTGGTCACCTTCAGTCCCTCGTTGGCGAACAGGGCGTAGACACCCATGAACCCGGTGTCGGAGACGTGCAGGTTCGTCAGCGTGATGTCCTTGGTGTTCTCCAGCGTGATCGCACCGAACCGGTTGCGCGGCATCTCGATCTGCCGGTCGTACTCGGGGTACTTGTGCGCATCACCCGAGTCACCTGCCGAGATCCATCCCGAGCGGTACCAGTCGGTGAAGTCGCTGTGCTGCAACCCGATGCCGTCGAAGGTGATGTTCTGCGCACGGCGCTCCGGCGTCGCGCCCTTGACATCGATCAGCTTCTTCACCGTCGGCGCCATGATCCGCACCTTGGAGATGTCGCCCTTCGGCTTGTAGTAGACCTCGTTGTTGGCGTAGTCGAAGTAGTACTCACCCGCCTGGTCGAGGAACGGCAGCGCGTTCTGGATGAAGTAGCGCGAGCCGCCGCCGCTGTTGACCAGCGCGTAGCGCGTCCAGTACTTCAGCGTGGTGAAGCCCTTGCGGTAGTCGGCCCCGCCGATCGGCACGATGTCGGTGAACCAGCTCCAGGAGCCGCCGGACCACACGGTCAGCTGGGCGTTGGCCAGGGGGTTGCTGGTCGGGGTGTCGTCCCACGCCGGGTCCCAGTCACCGTCCTCCCAGTAGAGCCACTGCCGCACGGCCTCCTTCTCGGGCTCACCGAGCTTGGAGAAGAGGTACGGCCCGTGGGAGTCCACCGAGCCACGGTTGGGGTAGCGGGCGACCTCGGCGCGCGCGCCGTCCTCGAACAGCGTGTAGAACCGCTGCCCGGGCTCGACCTTGGTCTTGTAGATCCCGTCGCGGAACGGCTCCCACCCGGTCAGCTCCTTCGCGCCGGTCAGCACCGCCTTGCCCGGCCCGTCCACCGACCGGTAGACCACGTCATGGCCGTTGCTGCCGCTGTCGCGGTCGTCGAAATCGATCGTGGAGTCGACCTGGTACTCGCCGGCCCTGACGTTGACCGTGACGTCGCAACCCATCCGGGCATTGAGCTTCTTGTCGCGGATCTCGTCGCGGGCACGCTCCAGGGTTGCGAACGGCGCGCGCTCGGACCCGGCGGCCTTGTCACTGCCGTCGGTCGAGACCCAGAGGGCCTTGCACTTTCCTCCCGCCGCGTCGGCGGTTCCTGCGGTGACCGCGAAACCGGTGACCGCGACGACGGCCGCCGCGGCCAGCGCGCCCAGGCGGCGCGTCATTGGTTGCTGCATGGTCCGTTCCCTTCTCTATGGGGGCGGAGCGCCCGGCGAGAGACAGAAGGACCACCCAAGGGCGGCCGTGCAGCCTCCGAGACGAGCTCCGTGTGACATGCGCCACGCTACTAGCGTGATGTCATACATATGACGTGTCAAGCCCTGGCTGGATGGTGAGATGCCTCGAACGCCGATGCGGCACGGCCATGTCGCCGCTTCGGCGACGTACGATGTCCTACACTTCCGGGTATGCCGCAACCGCTCTCACGGACCACCACCGTCCTCTCCCAGCCGCGTGACCGGCAGCCGATGCTCGGCGTGGTAGTCGTCGACGAGCTCGTGGACGCGATCGTCTCCGGTCGCCTGGCTCCGGGCGACGCGCTGCCGCCCGAAGGACCGCTCAGCGAGCAGTTCGGCGTCAGCCGCACCGTCGTCCGCGAGTCGGTGAAGCGCATCGAGGAGAAGGGCCTGGTCACGATCGCGCGGGGCCGCGGCACCGAAGTGCGCCCCATGACCGCATGGAACACGATGGACCGAGTCGTCCTCACCGCCCTGATCAAGCACGACGAGACCCTGGGCATCCTCGACGAGCTCAGTGTCGTCCGCGCCCAGCTCGAGTCGGTGATGGCGGCCGAGGCCGCCCGCCGCCGGTCCGAGGACCAGGTCACCGAGCTGGAGCAGGCGATGCAGCGGATGCGCGAGAGCACCGCCGACGAGGAGGTCTTCCGCGCCGCGGACGTGGCCTTCCACGAGACCGTCATGGAGCTCTCCCGCAACCGGCTCGCCAGCAACATCGCGCGCACGCTCATGGACCGGGCGCTGGAGAGCTCCCGCTACCACGGCGTCGACACGCCTGACGCCTTCGCGGTGACCCTGCGCGAGCACGAGGCCGTGCTGGCCGCAATCTCCGAGAGCGATCCCGTCCGAGCACAGGACGCGATGAACGGCCACATCCTCGAGGCCTGGCGCCGCCGCCGTCTGCCGTTGCCCGACGCCGGCAAGCGCGAAGGCTGACCCCGGGGCGTACGACGCCGGTCGGTGGCGTGGGGCGGTTCCCGCACCCACGCCACCGAGCAGGCCTCAGCCCTTGACCGCCCCTGCAGCCATCCCGCTCATCACCCAGCGCTGGGTGAGGACGAAGATCACCAGGATGGGCAGCACGGCGAGCAGCAGCGTGGGGAACACCTGGGTGTAGTCGGCGGAGTACTCCCCCACCGACGCGTAGACGCCGGTGGTGACCGTGTAGAGCCCCGACCCCGGGCCCAGGATGAGCTGCGGACTGGCGAAGTCGTTCCACACGCTCAAGGTGTTCAGGATGAACACGGTCGCCAGGATCGGCTTCATGAGCGGCAGGATGATCGTCCACAGCGTCCGGTAGGGACCAGCACCGTCGATCGCCGCCGCCTCGTCGAGCGAGGCGGGCAACATCCGGATGAACCCGGTGAAGACGAAGATCGTGAACGGCACCGTCGCCGAGGCCATGAAGAGCACCAGACCAGGGAACGTCGACATCAGCCCGAGCGCCCGGAGCACGAAGATCACCGGCACGAGGATCACCTGCGTCGGGATGAACATGCCCGAGATGAAGAACAGCAGCGCCGCACCGAACACCGGGCGAGGCGAGCGCGCGATGACGTACGCCGCGGGCGCACACACGCCGATGGAGACAATGTTGACGCAGATGACCAACCCGATCGTCACGGCGTAGCCGAACGCGATGTCGAAGTCCGGGTTGTTCCACGCCGTGGTGAGGTGCTCGAGGGTGAACTGACCGGGCGAGAGCGAGAACGGCCTGCTGATGATGTCGCGCTGATCCTTGAACGCGTTGACGACCAGGAGGTACATCGGCACCAGCATCACCACGCACAGTGCGGTGACGGTGGCATACCAGAGCGGGGTACGCCGCTCGCCGGTCGAACCGCGGCGACGCACCGGGGCTTGCAGCGCGCTCATCCCTGGGCCCCCTGGTCATGGCGGCGGCGCAGCGCGAGCACACCGAAGGCGAGGATCGCGGCCACCAGGATGAGGACCACGGCCTCGGCCGAGGCCAGCCCGACCTGCCGCTTGGGGAACTCCACGGCGAGGATCTGATAGGCGAACGTCTTCGTGGACCCGGCCGGTCCACCGCCCGTCAGGGAGACGACGACGTCGTAGGTCTTGAGCAGCGAGATCATCGAGGTGATCAGGGCCACCGTCACCGACGGCGCGAGCGCCGGCCAGGTGACGTGGCGGAAGGTCTGCCAGCGGTTGGCACCGTCCATGCGCGAGGCCTCCAGGAGCTCGGCGGGCACAGCCTGGAGCCCGGCGAGGTAGATGAGCAGCTGGACGCCGAACTGCGCCCAGGCGATGACGAGGATCAAGGTCGCGAGCGCCCAGGTCTCGTCGCTGAGGAACGGGAGCGGGCTCCTGCCCAGATTCTCCAGCACCGAGTTGACCGCGCCCTGAGGCCCGAGGATCGCCGACCAGAGGAAGCCGACGACGATCAGGCTGAGCACGTGGGGGTAGAACATGACGACGCGGGCGAACGCGGTGAACCGGGTCGTGCGCCACAGCAGGAGGGCCAGGCCCAGCGCGGCGGCGTTGACCACCATCGACCCCGCGACCGCGACGATCGCGGTCACCACCATGGAGCCCCGGACGTCGGTGGACTCGAAGATCCTGACGTAGTTGTCGAAGCCGACGATCTCGGGGGTCTGGGTGGGGAAGCCGTTGTAGTCGGTGAAGCTGTAGTAGACGGCGTAGCCGACGGGGACGACGAGGAGGCCGACGAAGACCACGAGGGCGGGCAGCACCATCGAGGCCTCCACCCATCCGGAGGTGCGCGGGCGGGAGCCCGGTGACCTGCCGATCACCCCGCGACGCGGTGCCCCTCCCTCCCGCGGCAGGTCAGCTGCCGCGGGAGGGCTGTCGGTCTTGCTGGCGCTCATGAGAGCCATCATCGTTCTCCTCGTCGTGGCCCCGACGGGTCACCCATTCTGCTCGGCCCAGTCGTCGAGCGCCTTGGCGGCGTCCTCGGGGCTGGTTCCGGTGTAGAGGCTCTGCACGATCTCGGTGAACTTGTCGTTGAGGCCGACGACGGGCAGGCGGATGTCGCCCGCGCCTTCACCCACGGTCACCAGCTCGGGTGCCTCATCGATGATCGCCTGGATCTCGGTCGCGACCGGGGACTGCTCGACGGCCGCGCCGGCACGGAACACGCCGTCGGCGGTCAGCTGGCTCTCGATCGCGGCCTCGTCGGTCACGAGGTACTCGACGAGCTGAAGGGCCTCGTCGGAGCGCTCGCTACCGGCGTAGACCATGTAGGGGCTGGCCATGGTGGCGCCCTGCGGGCCGGGGTAGGCCATGCCCTCGTTCACCGGCGGGGAGAAGACGCCCACCTCGAAGGGAAGCTCGCCCGCGTTGTCCAGGCTCGCGACGAGCCAGCTCCCGAGCGGGTACATCCCGACCTTGCCGTCGATGAAGTTCGCGTCGGCCGTGGTCGGGTCGAGGCCGACGTCGGTCTTCTTGATGTAGCCGTCGCCCAGCCAGGTGGCGTAGTGCTCGAACATCGGCTCGAAGGCCTCGCCGAGGGTCAGCTTCTCGTCGGCGACGGCCGACTGCCACTCGGGCTGCTCGGTGTTGAGGGTGGGGTGCCACAGCTGCTGGAGCTGGAGGCCGGTCTCCCACTGGCCCGCGGTCTGCAGCGGGGTGTAGCCGGCTTTGGCGAGCTGGCCGAGCGCGGCGTCGAACTCGTCCCAGGTCTGCGGCGTGGCCTTGATGCCCGCCTTCTCGAAGGCCGTCTTGTTGTAGTAGACGAGCGACTGCGCCTGGGAGCCGACACCGGCGACCAGTCGCTTGCCGTCGATGGCGTACGTGTCGACCATCGGCGTGTCCTCGACCCAGCTCTCGTCGGAGAGGTCGAGCACCTCGGGGGCGATCTGGTCGTCCGGGAAGATGGACTGCACCACGTCGGGAGCAGTGCCCGCAGCGAGCTGAGAACTGAAGGTCTCGCTCACGTTGGTGCCGGTCGGACCCTCGATCTTGACGTCGATGCCGGTCTCGTCCTCGAAGGGCTTCACCAGATCGTTCCAGAAGTCCTTGGTGAGGTTGTCGGTCAGGTTGACCAGCACCCGCACCTCCTTGCTGTCGTCGCTGGCAGCGCCGTTGCCTCCACAGGCAGCGGTCGCGATCAGGGGAAGCAGAACCGCTGCGACAGCACCCGCCCTCCACAAGCGTCGTGTCTCCACAGGAATCTCCGTTTCGTCGTCCGTCGATCTTCATCCGACGGAGGTTGTTCGCGTGGACTCTGGCGATTCGGACTGCCGACCACCGGAGTGAGGAAAGCGCTATCCCGGGCGCCAACGTGACGAAGATAACACATCTTATGTTTAAATGGGCAAGCCCAGATCCAGCCGTTTCCGAAACGGCCGGAAACGGCCTCACAGCCTCGACAACCGAGAGGATCCGCCTCGTGCGCGCCGCCTTCGCGATGACCCCCCAACTTCAGCATCGATTCTTCGATGCACCCCTCCTGGCCGAGCTGGGCGACCTCGTGGACGTCGACCCCGACCAGGTGCTGACGTCCTACGACGACCCCGCTGCCGCCCAGGTGGAGGTGCTCATCACCGCCTGGGGCACGCCGACCATCGACGCGTCGGCCCTCGCCCGGATGCCACGGCTGCGCGCCGTCGTCCATGCCGCCGGCTCGGTGAAGTACTTCCTCTCCCCCGCCGCCTGGGAGCGTGGCCTCCGGGTCACCTGCGGCGTGGAGCCCAACGCCCGCCCCGTCGCCGAGTACGCCCTGGCCGCGGTGTTGTGGGCGACCAAGTCGGTCCTGCCGCTGACCGAGCGGTTCCGCGCCGAGCGGGTTGCCCCCGACCTCACCGTCGACGACACCATCGACGGTGCGTACGGCACGGCCGTCGGCCTGCTGGGCGCCTCGGCCACCGGCCGGGCGCTGATCGAGCTGCTCGCCCCGTTCGACCTGACCGTGCTGGTCAGCGACCCCACGATCGACGCGGCGCAGGCCGACGAGCTGGGCGCCGAGCTCGTGGACCTCGACCAGCTCTTCGCGCGCTCGCGCGTCGTCTCGCTCCACGCACCGATGCTGCCGCAGACCCGACACCTGGTCGACGCCCGCCTGCTCGGGTTGATGGGCGACGGCGCGACGCTGATCAACACCGCCCGGGGAGGGATCGTCGACCACGACGCGCTCCGCGCCGAGCTGGTCTCGGGCCGGCTGCGTGCGGTCCTGGACGTGACCGAGCCCGAGCCGCTCCCCGCCGAGGATCCGATGTGGAGCCTGCCCAACGTCACCCTGACCCCGCACATCGCCGGCTCGCAGGGCGGTGAGCTGCACCGCCTGGGCCGCGGCGCCGTCGACGAGGTGCGCGCTCTGATCGAGGGCCGGCCGCCCCTGCGGCCGGTCGACCCCACCAGCCTGGCCACCAGCGCATGACCAACACCCTGAAACCGGAGACCGACGTGACGACCCCCACCCCTGCGCCCGACCTCGCCCACCTCACCCGCTGGTTCCTGACCTGGGTCACCGACGAAGGGGCGATCAACGGCTTCCACAACCACAGCGTGTGGGGCACGAACCCCGCGACCTTCCTCGACTGGACCAGCGGGCACGCCGCCTTCTCCGCGCCGGCTCTCGGCGCCGTCGCACAGCTCCTCGCCGCGCGGCCCGATGACCGGGCCGCCGAGGTGTGGCGCCGGATGATGCGCTTCCAGAGCAGCGCCCTGCAGGACGACGACCAGTACAAGCACGTCGGCTTCCAGGTCGGGGAGTCGGCCACGACCGGCCTGATCCACAACGCCACCGGTAGCATCGGTCTGCTCCTCGGGCTCAAGCACGCCCGGCATCTGCTCGATGACGCCGAGGTCGACCGCATCGTCGACGTGGTGCGCCGCAACCTGGTCGCCCTCCACTCCTTCGGCGGCGGCCGCCCGGCCGAGGACGGCACCTGCAACCAGGAGTACGCCCGGGTGTGGGTCAAGCTGCTGCTCTCCGAGGTGACCGGCGACGACAGCGGCCTGGCCGAGATCGCCGAGGACCTCGACCTCCTCATCGCCCGCCACCACGAACCCGGAGTCCCGGACGCAGACTCCTCGGGCACCTGGCGGCAGGCCGAGGATCGGGTCGCCGGCGGGATCCTCGAGCCAGCGGAGTACTACGGCCTGATGATCATGCCGCTGCTGCTCGGCCACCTGCGCCTGGGTGAGCAGCGCTACCTCGACGAGGCGGTCCGGCTGTGCCGCCACGTCGCCCGCTCGGCGTGGACCGACGCGGACGGCCAGACCCGCTTCCACCGTTACTGGTACGTCGCACCCAGCACGACCCTGAAGAGCGACACTCCCATGCTGATCGCAGGCATGGGCCTGTCGCTGCACGGCATCCGCGAGGTGTGCCGGGTGCGCCCCGACGCCGAGCTCGAGGAGTTCATGGCGCGCTGCCGGGCGACGTACGCGCACTATCAGGCCCCGGCCGGCTACTTCGCCTCGGCGACCCACTGGGGCACCGAGGCCGACGTCGCCCCGAGCACCGCGTGGCACGCCCACGACCTGGTGTTCCTCGCCGACGACGTCGAAGACCCGGACCCGGACTTCTGGACGACGGTGCTCACGCCCGACGAGCGCCAGTCGGTGCTGATGACCAACCGGGCCGTCTGGGCCGAGCACGGCGTGCACTGGTGCATCCGCAGCCCCCTGACCGCAGGCGACCTCCACCTCTACGGCCGCAAGGACCGGGCGGTGTTCGGGCGCGACTTCTTCGCGTGGACCGACAAGGAGCCGCTCGACGACGAGCTGCGCTACCCCGAGCCGCCGCTCTTCCTCGAGACCAACGACGGGATGCGTCGCGTGGACACCTCCGACCGCCCCACGGACGTCTCGACGCTGGGCACGACCTACCACGGCGGGCTCTGAGCATGCTGCGTCCCGGGTTGTGCTCGGTCACCGCACGTCATCTCCCGACCGACGGGGTGCTGGAGGCGGCCGCGAAGGCCGGCCTGGCCTGCATCGAGTGGGGGGCGGACGTCCACGCCCCGCCTGCCGGCGACCTGCGCGGCCTGGCCGGTGCGACCGCTGCCGCCGGGCTGGCCGTCGCTTCCTACGGCACCTACTGGCGGGCCACGCCGGACGACGACGGCGTCGCGCTGATCGGCGCGGCCCGGGCGTTGGGGTGCACCCGGCTACGCATCTGGGCCGGCACCACCGGTTCGGTCGAGGCCTCCCCCGCCGAGCGCGTCGCGGTCGTACGCCGCGTACAGGGGCTGGCCGACGAGGCCGCCGGGCACGGCCTCGAGCTCGCCTTCGAGCACCACGACCTGACGCTGGCGGACACTGTCGAGTCCACCCTCGACCTGCTGGCCGAGGTGGACCGGCCGAACGTCGGCACCTACTGGCAGCCCCGGGTGGGCGAGCCGGCAGAGGTGGCCCTGGCCGGGCTGGAGCACCTGCTCCCGCACGTACGGGCGGTGCACGCGTTCTCCTGGTGGCCGCGCCACGAGCGCCTGCCGTTGGCGGCCCGCGCCGACCTGTGGCTGCCGGCCCTGGAGATGCTCGCGGACACCGGGCGACCGATCGACGTCCTGCTGGAGTTCCTGCCCGAGGACGATCTGTCGCTGCTGCCGGACGAGGCAGGACGCCTGCGCGAGTGGATCGCGCAGGCGTCCTGACCTCGGTCAGCCGGCAGCCGGGCCGCCCGGGAGTCCGATGCCCTCCCGGGTGACCAGCCGGTTCCAGCTCGCCACCCACTTCCGGCCGAAGGTCTGCGCGACCTCGCCGGTATAGCTGAAGCTCAGCGTGTCGAGGTCGAGCCCGGCGGCCTCGAGCGAGGCCGGCTTGCTGAGGTTGGTGTTGATCGCGTCGCTCCACGTGGAGAGGCGATAGGTCGCGGCCGGGTCGGCGAACGAGTTCTCCCCGGCGCGGTACTCGCCGCCACCGATGATCACCGAGCGGTCGATCGCGTTGCGCGCAGGCACGTAGACGGAGTTCGGGTTCTCCCACACCGTGGCACGGTCGCAGCCGTTGGTCGCGCCGGCCGCGTAGTCGGCCTTCTGGCAGTCCTTGCCGGTCGCGGTGACGCGCGGGACGTACCAGTCCTTGATCTCCGGGAACACGATCGGCGCTCCGTCGGAGTAGCGGGCCTTGCCGTCGGTGTAGTGACGGTGCCAGCGGGCGACGTCCTCCTCGGTGGCCGAGTACTTCTCCCCCGGCCGTACGTCGAGGAACGAGTTGTAGCGGCTCTGCACCACCCAGCCGTTGGGCACCGGAAGACCGGTCTCGCCGTTGCGGTGGTAGAGCTGGTCGTGGCCGGTCTGGTCGACGTCGATGAACACGTTGTCCGTCGCCTTGTTGCTGTGGCCCGACTGGAAGAACACTCCTGAGTGCGCGTTCTTCACGACGTTGTGGTGGAACCGCATCCCCGAGACTCCGTCGTCCATGTAGAACGCGTCGTTGGAGCCGCCGATGGTGTCGAAGAAGTTGTAGGCGACCTCGTTGCCCAGATAGGTGTAGTCACGCCCGGTGTAGACGACGCCCTGGTCGCCGGCGTTCTTCACCAGGTCGTAGAAGAAGTTGTTGTTGACGCGCATGTCGTTGCCCATGATCTGCACCGCCATGTGGGGTGCGTCGTGGACGTAGTTGTTCTCGAAGCTGTTCCCGACGCCGTAGAGGTAGCCGGCGGGCGTGTAGGTCGCCAGCCGTGAGAAGCGCGCGATCTCGTTGTTGCGGGCCACGTTGTCGCCGCGCTCGAGAGTGCTGCGGTCACCGCCGCCGAGCAGGACTCCGCCGCCGCCGAGATCGTGGAGGTAGGAGTTCTGCACGACGTTGTCGTGGCCGCCGCGTACGGTCTCGTAGTCGGGCAGCGCGGTGATGGACTCGGTGGTCTCGCCGATGCGGATCGCGTCCATGCTGACGTTGGAGATGTCGACACCGTCGATCAGGGTCTTCTCGGCGTCGAGCAGCTGGACCGCGCTGATCAGCGAGTCCGACATCGACAGGCCCTTCAGCGTCACTCCCGTGGTGCCCTCGAGCCGGAAGATGTTGTCGTCGAAGGCCCGCAGCGTGGCGCTCTTGCCCTCCATCGTCCCGCCCGCCGGCTTGTAGTAGACGACGTCGTTGCCCGCGTGACGGTCGATGTAGTACTCACCCTCGGCGTCCATCTCGGAGAGGATGTTGAGCGCCTTGACCTTGGTGTAGTCGTTGCGGGGCCAGTACATCGAGGGGTACTTGGCGTACATCGTGGTGCCGCTCCAGGAGACCAGCCGCACCATGTCGTTGGCGTAGTTGTTGCCGAGGTAGCCCGAGAGCCACGCCTCGGTCTCGTACGTCGTGTTGTCGACGTCGGTGAGCTCCTGCGGGTCGGCCTGCACCGGGATGTGCGAGTAGGCACCGAAGCCGCGGGTGCCGTGGTCGACGATCTCCGGCTCCCCTTGAGGAGCCCAGCCCTGGTAGCGGTTGCCCTCGAGCAGCCGGCCGCCGACCTCGTAGAGGGGAGGCGTCATCTTGCGCATCTCGTCCTGGGACCAGGTGTCGCGCTCCGCGGGGTTCGCGAGCTGCTGCTTCTTGTCCTCGAACTGCGCACGCGGCGTCGTCCCGCTGGTCGCCCAGTCGGGCTCCATCCCGAACCGGTCGCGCAGCGTCCACTGGATGAGGTCGTTGGTCGCCGGGACCTTCCACTTGCCACCGTCGCCGTAGAGGTAGCAGCTGCTGTCAGCCCCGGTGCAGTCGTTCGGGTTCGGGTACTGCGCCAGCGTCTGGGTCCCGCCGTCGACGACGAGCTCGGGCGCGAAGGGCTGTGGCAGCCAGTTGAACCCGTTCTTGTAGAGCGTGCCGGGATCGATGCCCTCGGCGCCCAGGTCGTAGACCCACACGCCCTCGCGCAGGGCCGGCGAGTCGAGCCGTGTGTTCGAGGAGAACCGCGGCTGGGCGAGCTCCTCCTCGGACAGGTCGGCGAGCGGCCGCCAGCCCTGGGCACCCAGGGAGTGCGCGCCCGTGAGGCGGACCTTCTCCCCCGCCGCGGCGCGGTAGGTGACCCAGGAGTGCTCGGGACCGGTCAGGTCGATCGCGTCGTCGAGGACGTACTCGCCGCCGTGGACGATCACCGTGCCTCGGTTCTTCGCGGAGGTACGTCCGGCCAGCGCGTCGCGGGCCGCTTCCACCGTCCGCAGCGGCCGGCTCTTGGTGCCCGGGTCGGCGTCGTCCCCGTCGGGGGCGACGTGGATCGTGAGGGTCGTGCCGGCCGCGGTGGCGGGCTGCGTACCGGTGACGAGGACCGTCGAACCGAGTGCCGCCAGGACCACGGCTACCGCCGCGCGGGCGCGGCGTGTCGTGCGAGTCTGCATGTCCGTCTCCTTGAGATATGACGTATGACATGTGTCTAACATCACAGACGAGGTCCGGGCAAGCGTTTTCCAATGTTTCCGGGGCGCGCGACGCCGATCAGGGGTCGAGGCCGTAGACCCGAGCGGCCGTGCCACCCCGGACGTCGGCGCGGCCGGCGTCGTCGAGCCCGGCGAGCACCGTGTCGGCCAGGTCGATCACCTCGTCGTAGGACGAGCGCAGCAGGCAGACCGGCCAGTCCGAACCGATCATCGTGCGCGTGGCGCCGAAGACATCGATGATGTGCGCGGCCCAGGGAAGCACCGCGTCGATCGGCTGGTCCGGAGCGAGCTCGGTGACCAGCCCGGACAGCTTGCACGCCACCGAGTCGTGGCGGGCGAGCGCTGCGACGTGTCCCGCCCACTCGTCGAAGACGACAGGGTCGATCACGGGCTTGCCGAGGTGATCGAGCACCCAACGCCCGCCGGGGACCTGCTCGACCGCTCCGACCGCCGCCCGCAGCTGGGGCTGGCGCACCAGCAGGTCGTAGACCAGGCCGGCATCAGCGACCGCCGTGAGCCCCCGCAGCACGTCGTCGCGGAGCAGCCACCCGGGATCGGGCTCGCTCTGCACCAGGTGGCGAATGCCGACCAGGAGGTCTCCCCCGGGACCCTCGCGCAGCTCGGCGAGCCGGTCGGCGACGTCCGCGGCGGTGAGGTCGACCCAGCCGACCACCCCGAGGATCTCGGGGGTGGCCGCGGCCAGCGCGAGCAGCTCCGGGGTCTCCTCGGCGACCGCGACGGTCTGAACGACGACGGTCCCGGCGATCTCGTGGTCGGCCAGATGGGGCCGAAGGTCGTCGAAGGAGAACGAGCGCCGGATGGCCGGAAGATCGCGCGTCCAGTCCTGGTCGCGCACCGCGAGGTCCCACAGATGGTGATGGGCATCGATGCGCCGGGGCCCGATCGACGGCCCTGCCCATGACTCAGTCAAGGTGGAAGACCTCGGTCATCGGGGACCACTGCTCGTCCTCGGAGGCGGTGGGCAGCCGCTCCTGGCACGGGGCGGTGACCTCCCACCACCGCTGGGTCACGTCGTGGGCGGCGATCGCGGCCATGTCCGCCTCGTAGTCCTCCCCGATGTGCTCGAAGTAGCTGAAGAGCCAGCCGTCGCGCAGGAAGATGGAGTAGTTGCGGATGTTGCTGGCGGTCAGCCGCTCGAGCACCTCGGGCCATACGGCCGCGTGCAGCTCGACGTACTCCGCCTCCTTCTCGGGGCGCAGCCTGACCACGGAGCCGTAGCGAGTCATGGTGGGGTCCTCTCTGTCTCTTTTTCTTGGGGAAGGGCGAGCGGTCAGAGGTCCTCGACGAGGACGACGTGCAGGGTGCGCGGGCCATGGACGCCCTCGACGCGGTCGAGCTCGATGTCGCTGGTCGCCGACGGTCCGCTGATCCAGGTCTGCGGGTTCGCCGGGTCGAGGCGGGCGACGGCCTGCGGAACGCCGGCCACGACGTGGGTGGCTCCGAGGACGCACACGTGCAGGTCCGGGACGAGGGTGAGCGCGCGACGCCCCTGGCCGGGGCCGTGGTCGAGCACGACCGTGCCGGTGTCGGCGATGCCGAGCGCGGCCGCGGAGACGACCGCGTCGATCGTGTCGAGCTCGGCGGCCGACTGCCCGGTGTCGTCGACGGATCCGGGGACCGGCCACGGCAGGCCCGGGGGTACGACGACGCTCCGGCCGGTGACCGCCCGCGCCAGCACCTCGGCCACCTCTGCCGCGCGGCACCGGGTGACCGTGGCGCGATAGTCCTCGACCCTCTCGACGAACCGGGCGAGCACGGCGGATCGGTCGAGGCCTTCGCCCGCACCCCGGTAGCCGCGGGGCACCTCAGCGGTCGGGCGGGGCGCGTCACCGATCGCCCGGCGGACTCGGCCCAGGATCTCCTCACGGGTGCTCATCGTTCATCTCCTCCGGTGCGGCGCCACCAGGCGCGGAAGGACTCGGCGGGCGGGTCCGGCAGGTCGCGGGCCTGCGTCCAGGGGCGCGCCCCGGCACGGCGGGCAAGGCGGACGCCGACGCCGACGAGGCGCTCAGCGAGGCCGAGCCGGCGCCCGGATGCCAGCGTCGCCCCGGCGGCCTTCATCGCCACCGCCTCGGGCTTGGGTACGCCACCCCGATGGGCGTCGACCACCTGCGAGCGCAGCTCCACCAGCACCGAGGGGATGTCGATACGCACGGGGCAGGCCTCGAAGCAGGCCCCGCACAGCGTCGAGGCGTACGGCAGGGAGTCGGTCTGGTCGTCGTGACCCACGCCCTTCAGCAGCGGGTTGAGGATGGCGCCGATCGGGCCCGGGTAGACCGAGCCGTACGCATGGCCGCCGGTGCGCTCGTAGACCGGGCACACGTTGAGGCAGGCCGAGCAACGGATGCAGCGCAGCGCCTGCCGGCCGACCTCGTCGGCCAGCGCGCGGGTGCGGCCGTTGTCGAGCAGCACCACGTGCACCTCCTGCGGACCGTCGTCCGGGGTGACGCCGGACCACACCGAGGTGTAGGGGTTCATCCGCTCCCCCGTGGCCGAGCGCGGCAGGAGCTGGAGGAAGACGTCGAGGTCGTCCCAGGTCGGCAGGATCTTCTCGATGCCGACCACGGAGACCAGCACCTCGGGCAGGGTCAGGCACATCCGGCCGTTGCCCTCGGACTCGACCACCACGAGGGACCCTGTCTCGGCGACCGCGAAGTTGGCGCCGGAGACGCCGACCTTGGCGCGCAGGAACTTCTCGCGCAGGTGCAGGCGCGCGGCCTCCGCGAGCCGGGCGGGCTCGTCGGTCAGGTCGTCCGGAGCGGGACGGCCGACCTCACCCATCGCGGAGGCGAAGATCTCGCGGATCTCGGCGCGGTTGCGGTGGATGGCGGGAACGAGGATGTGGGAGGGCAGGTCGTCGCCGAGCTGCACGATGAGCTCGGCGAGGTCGGTCTCCCAGGCCTCGATCCCGCGGGCGGCCAGCGCCTCGTTGAGACCGATCTCCTGGGTCGCCATCGACTTCACCTTCACCACCTCGGTGGCGTCGTGTGCGGCGGCGATGTCGCCGACGATGCGGCACGCCTCTTCTGCGTCGCTCGCCCAGTGGACGGTCGCGCCGGCCTTCGTGAGCGACTCCTCGAGACGTACCAGATGCTCGTCGAGGTGGAGCAGCACGTTGTCCTTGATGGCCGCACCCGCCAGGCGCAGCTCCTCCCACTCCTCGACCTCACCGACGACGGCGGCGCGCTTGGCGCGGATGGTGCCGGTGGCATGTGCGAGGTTGCGGCGCAGCTGGGAGTCGCCGACCGCATCCCGCGCGGCCTTCGGGAACACCGGCATCCCGACGAACGTGCCGGTCACGAGGCAGCCACCGCGGCAGCCTCGGTCTGGGCGAGGACGTCGGCCAGATGCATGACGCGTACGCCGGCGCGCTGCCGGGAGAGCAGGCCTCCGACGTGAGTCAGACAGGACCGGTCACCGGCCACCAGCACCTCGGCCCCGGTCTCGCGTACGTGCCGGGCCTTGTCGGAGCCCATGGCTACCGAGGTGTCGGAGTTCTTCATCGCGAAGGTGCCCCCGAAGCCGCAGCACTCGGCCGCGCCGGGCAGGTCCACCAGATCGATCCCGCGGACCTGTCGGAGCAGCCGCAGGGGGCGGTCGCCGACGCCGAGCATCCGCAGCGAGTGGCAGGTCGGGTGGTAGGTCACCCGGTGCGGGAAGTAGGCACCCACGTCCTCGACACCGAGCACGTCCACGAGGAACTCGCTGAGCTCGTAGACCCGCTGGGACGTCTCGCGGGACGCCGCCCGCAGGCCCTCGTCGCCGCTGCGGCGCGCCACCAGGTCGTGCTGGTGCCGGGCCGATCCGGCGCACGAGCCCGACGGCGTGACGACGGCGTCGTAGCCCTCGAAGGCGCGGACGAAGGAACGCAGCACCGGCACGGCCTCGTCGAGGTAGCCGGTGTTGACCATCGGCTGACCGCAGCAGGTCTGGGCCTGGGGAAAGTCCACCTCGACGCCGAGGCGGCGCAGGAGCCGGACCACGTTGCGCCCGGTGTCGGGGAACAGGGCATCGTTGATGCAGGTGACCATGAGGGCTACGCGCACGACGGCACCAGCCCCTGGTCGGCCAGGTCGGTCCACAGCTGTTCGGGAACCGACACGGCGAGCCTGTCGAGGTTCTGCTTCACCTGCTCGGGCCGGCCGGCGCCGGCGACGATCGAGACGACCCTCGGGTCCTGCAGCGGGTAGTGCAGGGCGGCGGTGGCGATCTCGACGCCGTGCGCCTCGCACACCTCGCCGATCCGGAGCGCGCGCTCGAGGATGTCGTCGGGCACCTCGCCGTAGTTGTACATCGCGCCCCGGCGCGGGGTGGTGGCGAGCAGGCCGCTGGCGAAGACCGCCGCCGCGACGATCCGGGTGCCGTGCCGGTCGCACGCGTCGAGCAGGCCGTCGGCGACGGATTGGTCGAGGAGCGTGTAGCGGTTGGCGACCATGACCACGTCGGCGAGGCCGGTCTCGACCGTCGCGGTGAGCACCGGGACCGACAGGGAGCCGGTGCCGATCGCGTCGACCAGGCCCTCCTCACGGAGCTTCGCCAGGCCGGCGAGGGCGGTCTCGACGGCAGCCGGGTCACCGGACAGCTCGGGGTCGTGCACGTACAGGATGTCGACCCGATCCAGACCGAGCCGGGTCAGCGACTCCTCGAGGCTGCGGCGTACGCCGTCGGCGGAGTAGTCGAGGACCCGGTGCGAGCTGGCCGGGACGGCGAAGCCCATGTCGTCCTGGGACTGCCCGTCCCAGGACGGGTTGGGCCGCACCAGCCGGCCGACCTTGGTCGAGACGACGAACTCCGACCGTGGCCTCGTCGCCAGGAACCGCCCGATCCGCTCCTCCGAAAGACCCAGCCCGTAGTGGGGCGCGGTGTCGAAGTGACGCACCCCTGCCTGCCAGGCCGCGTCGAGCGTCGCCTGGCAGTCCTCGTCCGTACGCGGCCGGAACAGGTTGCCCATCGGCGCACAGCCGAGTCCGAACAACGGGATCTCCATCCGTCCTCCTCACGCTCTGCCCCCCCGCGGTCGTCCGACCGCCAACCCGAGGCTAGACATCTGATGTTTAGGCTGTCAATATGCATTCACCGCCACATTTGGCGGCTCAGGTTCACCGATAGATCAGACTACTCACCGCTGGAGGCCACCGCATGAAGTTCGCCCGCCTGGGACCCGTCGGGAAGGAAACGCCAGTTCTCGTGCTCGAGGACGAGGTGCGCAGCCTGGCCGATCTCACCACCGACATCGACGCGGCCTTCTGGGCCTCCGACGGGCCGGCACGGGCCGCCGCCGCGCTCGCCGCGGGCGAGCTCCCCCTCGTCGAGGGGGCCGACACGCTCCGCGTGGGCGCCCCGATCGGCAAGCCCGGCGCCATCGTCTGCATCGGCATGAACTACGCCGCGCACGCCGCCGAGTCCGGCTCGGAACCGCCCACGGTGCCGATCATCTTCTTCAAGACCCCCAACACGATCGCCGGGCCGAACGACGCCGTCACCATCCCGCGCAACAGCACCAAGACCGACTGGGAGGTGGAGCTCGGCGTCGTGATCGGCAAGCGCGCGTCCTACCTCGACTCCCCCGACCAGAGCCTGGAGCACGTCGCGGGCTTCGTGATCGCCAATGACCTCTCCGAGCGCGAGTTCCAGCTCGAGATCTCCGGCGGCCAGTGGAGCAAGGGCAAGATCGCCCCCGGCTTCAGCCCTGTCGGCCCGTGGGTTGTGACCCCCGACGAGGTGGAGCACCAGAAGCTGGGCCTGCGCTCCTTCGTCAACGGCGAGCCGCGACAGGACTCCATCACCGCCGACCAGATCTTCGACGTCGCGACGGTGATCCACCATCTCAGCCAGTTCATGGTCCTCGACCCGGGCGACCTGATCATGACCGGCACCCCGGAGGGCGTCGCGCTCTCCGGCCGCTTCCCCTACCTCCAGCCCGGTGACGTCGTCGAGATCGAGATCGACGGTCTCGGCCGCCAGCGCCAGGAGTACGTCGCGTTCGGAAGCCAGGCATGAGTGCCGCGGCAACGCCCGAGCTCGACGGGCTCGTCGCCCTCGTCACCGGTGGCGCGTCCGGCATCGGCGCCGCCGTCGTCGAGGTCCTACTCGAGCGCGGTGCCCAGGTCGCAGCCCTCGACCGCGACCCCGAGGGCATCAACCCCAAGGCCCTGGGCATCCGCGCCGACGTCACCGACGACGCGAGCATCCGGGCCGCGGTGGAGCAGACGGTCACCACCTTCGGCCGGCTCGACATCGTGGTCAACAACGCCGGCATCGGCGCGCAGGGCACGGTCGAGGACAACCCCGACGAGCAGTGGCACGCGGTCTTCGACGTCAACGTCCTCGGCGCCGTCCGGGTCTCGCGCGCAGCGCTCCCGCACCTGCGACGCTCCCCTGCCGCGGCAGTCGTGAACGTGGCCTCGGTGGCGGCGACCACGGGCATCCAGCAGCGTGCCCTCTACTCCGCGAGCAAGGGTGCGATCCAGTCCCTGACCCAGGCCATGGCCGCCGACCACCTCCGGGAGGGAGTCCGGGTGAACTGCGTGAACCCCGGGACCGCCGCGACCCCCTGGGTGCAGCGCCTGCTCGACTCGGCCGACGACCCCGAGGCCGAGCGTGCCGCCCTGGACGCGCGACAGCCGCACGGCCGGCTGGTCAGCGCGGACGAGGTCGCCCTCGCGGTCGCGTACCTGGCCAGCCCCTCGTCGGGGTCGACCGCCGGCGTGGCCCTCGCGGTCGACGGCGGCATGGCAACGTTACGGTTGCGACCGACCGAGTGAGAGGACCAGGATCCCGATGGCGCTGACCGACGAGGCGATCGAGAAGATCAAGGAGATGATCCTCGACGGCCGGCTGAAGCCGGGCGACCGTCTCCCGCGCGAGGCCGACCTGTCCACACAGCTCGGCATCTCCCGCAGCTCCCTGCGCGAGGCGGTGCGCGCGCTCTCGATGATGCGCATCCTCGACGTACGCCAGGGCGACGGGACGTACGTCACGAGCCTGACGCCGGAGATCCTGTTGGAGACGATGGGCTTCGTCATCGACTTCCACCAGGACTCCAGCGTCCTGGACCTCTTCGAGGTACGCCGGGCGCTGGAGCCGCTGGCCGCCGAGAAGGCGGCCCTGCAGATGCCCCCGGACGAGACCGCCGAGCTGCTCGCACTGGTCGACTCCGTCAGTCCTGAGACGTCGCTGGAGGAGGTCGTGGCCAACGACCTGGAGTTCCATCACCGCATCGCCCGCGCGTCGGGCAACACCGTGCTGTGCTCGTTCATCGACGGCGTCGCCAACCGCACCCAGCGGGCCCGGATCTGGCGTGGCGTGACCCAGCAGGACTCCTTCGACCAGACGCAGCGCGAGCACCGTGGCATCGCCCTGGCCATCGCGGACCGGCAGCCGAGCATCGCCGCCGCGCTGTCCCTGGCCCACGTCGCGGGCATCGAGAACTGGATCCGCCGCAGCCTCGCCGAGGACCAGGAGAAGGACCAGGAGAAGGAGCAGGAGTGAACGAGCCGAACCAGGGCCGGCTGCACGTCAGCTTCCGCCCCGGCGACCGCGCCCACCAGGTGCTGGAGGCGCTGCCGGGACCGGTGACCTGCGCCGCGGATCCTTCCGGGCAGTCCCGCGCGGACCTGCTCGCAGACGTACGCGGGGCCACCGCGCTCGTCTGCCTGCTGACCGACCGGGTCGATGCCGAGCTGCTCGACGCGGCCGGTCCGTCGCTGCGCGTCGTGGCCAACATGGCGGTCGGTCACGACAACGTCGACGTCGCCGCCTGTGCGGCTCGCGGCATCACCGTGACCAACACCCCGGGGGTGCTCGACGAGGCGACCGCCGACCTCGCCTTCGCACTGCTGCTCGCCACCTCCCGTCGCGTGGTGGAGGCCGACGCGTTCGTACGCAGCGGCGAGCCGTGGTCCTGGCGGCCGGACCTCTTCGTGGGCCTCGACGTCAGCAGCGGCGCGACCTTGGGCATCGTCGGCCTGGGCCGGATCGGGCTGGCGATGGCGCGGCGCGCCCGCGCTTTCGACATGCGCATCGTCGCGACCCCGTCCCGCTCCGCGGGCGAGGTGGCGGCGCGCCTGGGCATCGAGACCCTGCCGCTGCCCGACCTGCTGGTCGCCTCGGACGTCGTGTCGCTGCACTGCCCACTGACCCCTGAGACCCGGCATCTCGTCGGCGCCGAGGAGCTCCGGCTGATGGGGCCGGGCTCGGTCCTCGTCAACACCGCTCGCGGTCCCATCGTCGACGAGGCAGCCCTGGCGGCCGCGCTGGCCGACGGCACCATCGGCGCAGCGGGACTCGACGTCTTCGAGAACGAGCCGGCTGTCCACCCCGACCTGCTGGCGCTCCCCAACGTCGTCCTGCTGCCGCACATCGGCAGCGCCGGCCGTGCCACCCGCGACCGGATGGCGATGCTCGCGATCGACAACGCCCGCGCCGTGCTCGCCGGCGAGCCAGCGCCGACCCCGGTCCACCCGTAGGCGGACTCGGGCCGGCCGCGAACCCCGCGCGGCCGGCCCGAGACGGTCCCTACTTCGGGACCACGGTGTAGGTGCTGCCGCGCCGGGTGTCGAACTCGACGACGTTCTCCTCCGGCCGGGAGACGTTCGTCCCCGCCACCTTGACCGGCTGCTGCGTACGCAGCCGGAGCCGGTTGCCGAGCAGCGACCGGATCCGTGCCACCTCGACCTTGCCGTCGGCCCACTTCAGGTCGACCTCGAAGCCACCGCGGGCGCGCAGGCCCCGGACCTTCCCCTCGGGCCATGCCTCCGGGAGCGCGGCGAGCAGGAAGAGCTCGCCGGAGTGGCTCTGCATGATCATCTCGGTGATCCCGGAGACGGCGCCGAAGTTCCCGTCGATCTGGAACGGCGGGTGCAGGTCGAAGAGGTTGGGCGCCGTCCGGGAGGGGTGCAGCATGTGCTGGACGTGGAGGTAGGCGTTCTCGGGCTCGAGCAGACGCGCGCGGATGTTCATCTTCCACGCCAGCGACCACCCGGTGGTGACCGCCGGGCCGCGCAGCTCGAGCGCCTTGCGGGCGGCGTCGGCCAGCTCCGGCGTACGCAGCGGGCTGATCTGGTCGGAGGGGAAGACGCCCCACAGGTGGGAGACGTGGCGGCTGCGCTCCAGGGCAGCCTCCTCCCAGTCGATCAGCCACTCCTGCAGCTGGCCCAGATAGCCGATCTGGTTGGGCGGCAGCTGGTCGCGCATCGCCAGCGCCCGCTCGACGAGCGGGTCGTGCTTGCCGAGCGCGGCGGCCGCCTTCTCGAACGCGGTGAACAGGTCACGCAGGATCTGGCAGTCCATCGTCGGACCCGCGCAGATGCTGACCCCTTCGTCGTCCTGCTCGTGGTGCTTGATCTCCGGCGAGTGCGACGGGCAGGTGACCATGTAGCCGGACTGCTCGTCGCGCACCATCGTCTCGAGGAAGAACTCGACCGCACCCCGCAGCGTCGGGAAGTGCTCGGCGAGGTTCGCCTTGTCGCCGGTGTACTCGTAGCGCTCCCAGAACAGCAGCGAGAGCCAGGCGCCGCCCATCGGCCAGACCCCGTAGTAGGCGAAGTCGACCGGAGCGGTGCCTCGCCAGCCGTCGGTGTTGTGGTGGGCGACCCAGCCCTTGTCCGAGCCCCACATCTTCTGGGCCGTGTTCCGTCCGACCTCCGCGAGCTCCTCGGTCATCGCGAACATCGGGTCCCAGCACTCGGCGAGGTTGGCCGGGCCGGCTGGCCAGTAGTTCATCTGCGCGTTGATGTTGAGGGTGTACTTCGACTGCCACTCGGGCTGCATCTTGTAGCTCCACAGGCCCTGCAGGTTGGCCGGCTGGCCCGGGGTCCGGGAGGACGAGATCAGCAGGTAGCGCCCGAACTGGTACCACAGCGCGGCCAGCTGCGGGTCGCCGCCATCACGGAACACCGCCACCCGCTCGTCGGTCGGCTTCTCGATCGCGGCGGAGGTGCCGAGGTCGATGTCGACCCGGCCGAAGAGCTTCTGATAGTCCCGCACGTGCGCCGAACGCAGCTGGCCGTAGCCGCGCCCGGTGGCGGCCTCGAGAGGCTGCTCCGCGCGGCGTACGTGGTCGGCGTTCACGTCGGCATAGTTGCGGTAGCTGGTCGCCATCGTGAGCAGCAGCGTCACCGAGTTGGCGTTGCGCACGCGCAGCTGGGTATCGGCGCACTGGACCGTGCCGCCGTCGGTCTCGGCGCGGACGAGGCTGATGAAGCGGACCGCGCCCTCCATCCCCTCCGTGGCCCCGCTGATGCCCTCCAGAGCGAGCGTCCGCGCATCGTGGGGCTGCACGTCGCTCTGCTGCGGCGAACCGAAGGTGGCGTTGAACGAGACCTTCTCGGCCTGGTCCGCGGTGAGGCGCACGACCATCACCTGGTCCGGGTGGCTGACGAACGACTCGCGGCGGTAGCGCACGCCGCCGACCTCGAACTCCGAGATCGCGGTCGCGCTCCGCAGGTCGAGCGAGCGCCGGTAGGTCGTGGGCTCGCCGTCGAGGCCCAGGAACTCCAGCAGCAGGTCACCGACCGGCTGGTAGAAGGCCTGCTCACTGGGACGTCCCATGAACTCCTTGTCGGCGAGACGCTGGGCGCCCACCCAGTTGTCCTCGAAGATCAGCTTGCGGATCTCGGGGAGCGCCTCGGCTCCGCCAGGCGGGTCATAGCTGTGCGGATGACCGGCCCAGACCGAGTCCTCGTTCAGCATCAGCTTCTCGCTGGCCACCCCGCCGAAGACCATCGCGCCCATCCGGCCGTTGCCGATCGCCAGCGCCTGGAGCCACTCCTGCGCCGGCTGGCGATACCAGAGCTCGAGGGGGTTGGTCTCCGGCTCGTCGGCGGCCGCGGCCGCCTGGGTCACGACCGGCTGCACCAGGGCACCGCCGGCCACCGCCGAAGCGGCCTGCAGCACCCGTCGTCTCGTGAAGTCCACCATCAGCTTCCTCCTGACTCACGCCCACCATGGGCAAACATCGGTTGTTTCAATGTAATAGACATCACACGTCATGTCGATGGTTGCTGCAATTCAGGGGTGATTTGGCCGAAGTCGGCCTTGCCGACTAGTCAGGACGAAGCAAATGATCTGATCTCTAACGAGTCAGAGCACTTCCCGAGCCGACGCCTCCGCGGCCGCGAGCCGTTGCTCGTCGAGCCCGTAGAAGCGCCGCGCGCTGCCGGCGTAGATCTCCTCGCGTTCCTCGCTCGACAGACCGGCCAAGGCGTCCTGGAGACCGGCGAAGACCCGCTCGTAGCCTCCCGCGGCGGTGGAGATCGGCCAGTCGCCGCCGTACATCAGCCGGCTGGGGCCGAACACCTCGACCGCCCTGTCGACGAAGGGCTGGAGGTCGGCCACGGTCCAGCGGTCCGGGGCGGCCCCCGGATAGAGCCCGGAGATCTTGCCGAACACATGCGGGTTCGATGCCGCCCGCTCGATGAGGCTCCACCACGGCTCGCGCTCGGCCTCCCCGATCGGCGGTTTGGAGAGGTGGTCGACCACGATCCGCAGGTCGGGGTGGCGTTCGGAGAGCGTCGCGACGTGCTCGAGGTGGCGTGGCAGCACCGAGACGTGGTCGTAGGTGAGCCCGAGCCGTTCCAGCAGCCCGAGCCCCTCGGCGACGTCCGGCCGGAGGATCCAGTCGGGGTCGGGGAGGTTGTGGATCAGGTTGCGTACGCCGACCACCCGGTCGTCGCCTCGCAGCGACTCCAGCCGCTCGGCGGCCACGTCCGGCCGGTCCAGCGGCACGTAGACCACGATCCCGACCACCTCGGGATGCTGGTCGGCGACCTCGATCATCAGGTCGGTGTCCCCGTCGTGGTCGTCGGACTGGACCAGCACGGTCGCGTCCACTCCCTGCGCCCGCAGCTGCGGCCGGATCTCGTCGAAGGTGAACGTGCGGTTGTACTCGGGCACGTCGGGACCCAGCCACGGATACGGCGAGCGGGTGAGGTCCCAGACGTGCTGGTGGCTGTCGATGATCATCCGAGGTCTCACCGGGTCGCCCAGTAGCTGCCGTTCGGATAGGCGTACGTCGCCACCGACTCGGGATGCATCTCCGCGCTGTAGCCCGGCCGGGCCGGCAGCCGGTAGGCGCCGTCCTCGACGATGCACGGGTCGGTGAAGTGCTCGTGGAGATGGTCGACGTACTCGGTGACCCGGTCCTCGAGCGTGCCCGAGACGGCCACGTAGTCGAAGACGGACAGGTGCTGGACGAGCTCGCACAGACCCACGCCGCCGGCGTGGGGGCAGACCGGCACGCCGAACTTCTGGGCCATCAGGTAGACGGCGAGGATCTCGTTGATGCTCGCCAGCCGCGCGGAGTCGAGCTGGCAGAAGTCGATGGCCTCGGCCTGGAACATCTGCTTGAAGAGCACCCGATTCATGCCGTGCTCACCGGTGGCCACCCCGATCGGGGCCACCGCCTTGCGTACGGCGGCGTGACCGAGGATGTCGTCCGGGCTGGTCGGCTCCTCGATCCACCACGGCTCGAAGCGGGCCAGCGCGTTGACCCACTCGATGGCCTGCGGCACGTCCCAGACCTGGTTGGCGTCGATCATCAGCTTCGCGTCCCAGCCGATCACCTCCCGCGCGATCTCGCAGCGCCGGATGTCGTCCTCGAGGTTCGCACCGACCTTCAGCTTGATGTGCCGATAGCCGGACTCGACCGCCTCGGTGGCGAGCCTGCGCAGCTTGTCGTCGGAGTAGCCCAGCCAGCCGGCAGACGTGGTGTAGCAGGGATAGCCGGTCTCCTCCAGGTGCCGGATCCGCTCCTCACGATGGGGAACGCCGGCGCGGAGGATGTCCAGGGCCTCCTCCCGGGTGAGGGCGTCGCTGAGATAGCTCAGGTCCGCGACGTCGACCAGCTCCTCGGGGCTCATCTCGGCCAGCAGCCGCCACAGCGGCTTGCCGGCTTCCCGGGCAGCCAGGTCCCAGACCGCGTTCATCACGGCGGCGAGGGCCAGGTGCTCGACCCCCTTGTCCGGGCCCAGCCAGCGCAGCTGGGAGTCCGAGGCGAGATCCCGGTAGACCCCACCCAGGTCACCCACCACGTCGCCGACATCGCGCCCGACCAGCGGCTCACCGCGGCGCTGGGCCGCCAGGGTGCAGATGTCGTTGCCGCGCCCGATGGTGAAGGTGAAGCCGAAGCCGGACAGCTCCGGGTCGTCGGTGCTCACCACGACGTACGTGGCCGAGTAGTCACCGTCCTTGTTCATGGCGTCGGATCCGTCCATCGACACAGAGGTCGGGAAGCGGACATCGGTGACATCGACGGCGGTGATACGGGTCACGAGGGATCCTCCTGTGCGGATGGGTGGCCGTTGCGCTTGTTCACGAGATAGAGGTGGGTCAGGACCAGCACCGTCTCGGCACGCTGGTTGGTCACCGTGACGAGCTCGTGGACGTAGCCGAACTCGTCCGGCTTCTTCCGGTGCTGCGTCGTCTCGGTGATCTCGGCGGTAACGGTGATGGTGTCGCCGATGAAGACCGGGCCGATGAACCGGATCCGGTCATAGCCGTAGGACATGGACCGTGGGTTGATGTCGGTGGCCGTCATCCCGACCGCCACCGCGAGGATCAGCGTCCCGTGGGCGATCCGCTGTCCGGCCGGCTGGGTGGCCATCCACTCCGCATCCATGTGATGCGGGAAGAAGTCACCCGTCTGGCCGGCGTGCAGGACGATGTCGGCCTCGGTGATCGTGCGTCCCAGGGTGGTCCTGGACTCCCCGACCGCGTAGTCCTCGAACCAGCGTTCCTCGACTCTCATCGGAATGCTCCTTCCTCGATGCCATCTGCGTCGGCTCCCGCGGCGAGCAGGCGCTCGGCGAGCTCACTGCCCCGACGGACCAGCTCGGCGTCGGTCATCCGGCCGGCCAGCGCCTCCGTCACCCAGGGGGAGACGGTGTCCTGGAACTCCATGTAGCCGGCGGTACGCGGCCGCACCCAAGCGCCCTCGAGGGTCGCCCGGGTGCCACGGAAGAAGTCCCAGGAGTCTTCGTTGAGCCGGTCGTCGTCCCACGAGGAGGCGTAGCCGGGCTGGCCACCGGCGTCGTAGTAGATGCCCGACTGAACCTCCGGCGAGGCCACCCACAGTGCGTACGCCCGGGCCGCGTCCAGGTCTCTCGACCGGGCCGAGACGGCCACGCCGGCACCCCCGAGCTGCGAGCCGGCCACTCCTCGGGGACCGGAGGGCATGTCGACGTACTTGAGGCGATGTGGCCGGAAACCGGCCCGGGAGTAGTTGGTGTAGCCGTACATCAACGGCGCGTACGCCCACGGCTCGGCAGTGTCGCCGGCCAGTGCCTCGGCGACCTCGATCGGGTTCGCGGTCAGGCACCACGAGGGAATCCGGTCGCAGAGCCGGTGCATGAGGTCGAGCACGCTCAGCGCGGCCTCCTCGGGCAGGAAGCTTCCGGGCTCGGCGTTGACCGGCGTCCCCCGGTTGGCAGCCAGGGTGCACAGGGTGGAGTAGGCGTCGATCGGCTTGGCAGGCCAGAGCACCCTGCCCTCGGCGGCCAGGTCGAGCACCTCCTCCCACGTGCCGGGCGGAGCTGGCAGCCGGTCCGGGCGGTGCGCGGCCACCTGGGCAGCGGCGTCCGTGGCCAGGCCGTACTGGCGTCCGGCATGGCGGTACGACGCATGGCTGCTGCCCACGGCATCGGCGGCCAGAGCGGCCAGCTCGTCGTCGTGGCCGGCGCCGTCCAGGGGCGCCAGCACCCCTTCCGCGACGGCCAGCGGCACGTGGGGGTGGTCGATGACCAACAGGTCGAAACGCTCCGCCAGCTCACCCAGCGGCGCGTCGGCGAACGCCTGCAGAGAGCGGTACTCCCAGCGCACCTCGATCCCGGTCCGCCGCGCGTACTCCTGCGATGCCGCGACCTGGCAGTCGTAGCCACGCGGGTGCTCCCAGGTCATGCCGTGCAGGACGGTCATCGGTCCCCCTCGAGGTCGTGCTCGCCCAGGCGTGGAGCCGGGCGCGGATTGGTGAGCCGCTCGCCGTCGATGCGGATCGGGCTGCGGGTGGTCGTCAGGGTGAGGCCGTCACGACGGATCTGCTGGGTCATCGCGATGGCCTCGAAGCCCTTGTGCTCCACGAGCTCGGAGAGGGTGAGCACCGGGGCACACCACACGTCCTCGGCATCCAGGACGGCCAGCCAGGCGTCCCGGGTGTCACCCCGAAGACGGTCGCCGATCGCCTCCTCGATCTCCGACTGCCGGTCCCACCACGTCTGCGGGTCGGTCATCGCCTCCAGCTCGGGGAGCCCGAGCAGCCGCCCGATGACGGGCACGGGGTTCATCGCGATGGCGAGGTAGCCGTCGCTCGTGGGGTAGATGCCGTAGGGAGCAGAGAGGAAGGCGTGGGCGGACCGCGGCCCCTTGCGACGGACCTCGACCGACGGGTCGTTGAGCCGGGTGGTCAGCAGCTCGAACTCCAGGTCCAGCAGAGACTCCATCAGGCTCGTCTCGGTCAGTCCGCCCTTGCCGGTACGGAACCGCCGGACCAGCAGCGCGGTGATGCCCTGGGCCAGGTGACAGCTGGCGAGGTGGTCGGCCACCGCCAGCCCGACGGGGACCGGCGGATCGTCGGCCGACCCGTTGAGCCAGGGCAGACCGGCGATCGCCTGGGCGAGCAGGTCCTGTCCCGGGCGGTCCTGGAACGGGCCGACGCCGCCGTACCCGGTGACGCTGCCGTAGACGATGCTCGGGTTGAGCGCCCGGACGGATTCGTAGTCGAGCCCGATCCGCTCCATCACCCCGGGGCGGAAGTTCTGGACGATCACATCGGCTCCCGCGACCAGTCCGCGGACGCGCTCGAGGTCGGCGGGATCCTTCAGATCGGCCGTCACGCTCTCCTTGTTCCGGTTCATGGCGTGGAAGGAGAGGCTGTCGCCGTTGACCGTCCGCCCGGCGAAGGCCAGGCTCCGGCCCGCGTCTCCCCCACCGGGTCGCTCGATCTTGATGACCCGGGCGCCCAGGTCAGCGAGCCTCAGCGCCGCCACGGGGCCGGCCAGGAACTGGCTGAAGTCCAGGACCGTGACGCCCTCCAGGGGCAGCTCGGAGGCACGGGTGAGTGTCATCGGGGATCCTTTCGGAAGGGCGGACCAGGGGCGGACCAGGACGAACCAGGCGGGGACAGGTGGCTACTGGTCATAGGGCGGAGGCGTTCCACCTCGGGCCGCGTCCGTGTACGCCGCCTCGACGACCGCCATGGTGCGGAAGACGTCCTCGACCCCGGTGGGCAACGACGGGATCGACCCCTCGAGAAAGCGCTGGACCACCGCCATCGAGCCGATGAAGGCGTCGGGGAACCATGACCCCTCGAACGGCACCGGTCGCCAGCCGGCGTCGAGCCGATCGTCGGTGACCACCTCGAGCGAGTCCTCGCCGCCGCGCGGGTAGTCCAGCAGCAGGCCGAGCTGTGCCCGGATGGCGCCGCGGGTGCCCTCCCACTTGACGAAGGACTCTTCGTGCCGGGGTCCGTAGTGGTGGTCGTGGTTGGTGGAGACGACGACCCTGATCGGTCGCTCCCCGTAGCTCAGCGCGATGTCGGAGCGGCTGTTGGCGTGAGACTTCTCGGGGTGACGCACGGTGACGGCGTGCACGCCGGTCGGGTCTCCCAGGAAGGAACGCACCAGATCCAGGTAGTGGACGCTGTGCATGTTGATCTCGAGCCGGTCCAGGTCGAGTACGTAGGGGAACATCTCCCACGGGGTCCGAACCGAGACCCGGACCTCCATGTCGTAGAGCTCCCCGATCGTGCCGGCAGCGATGAGCTCGCGAGCAGCGACGACATACGGCGCGAACCGGAGCTGGGTGTTGACCGCCGCCACCAGCCCCTTGCGCCGGCACACCTCACGGGTGCGGACCCCCTCGGCCAGGTGGTTTCCCAAGGGCTTCTGCAGCAGGACGGCTGCCCCGTCGGGCAGCTGCTCGAGAACCTCGACGTGTGCCTCGGGCGGAAGGGCGACGTCGTAGACCGCGTCGGCCGGTGCCGACCGGACCGCGTCCGCGACGCTCTCGTGCACCGCGCGGATGTCATAGCGTCCGGCAAGCTCCCGCGCCCGCTCCGGGACGAGGTCGGTGATGCTGGCGACCTCGAACCCCGCCTTCGCGTACGCCGGCAGGTGGGCGTCACGGACGATCCCGCCGGCACCCACGAGCACGATCGGACGCGGCGTCGCCGGCATCTCGGCCGAGTAGCCGGGGTGCGGGTCGAGCTCCGGTGGCGAGTGCGGGGCCATCAACCCTTCACCGCCCCCATCGTCTCGCCACGCATCAGGAACTTCTGCGCGCCGAGGAAGACGATCAGCAGCGGCAGCATCGAGATGAAGGTCGCCAGGGCCAGCTGCGGCATGTAGAGCTTCACGTCCAGCCCGGCGGCGACGGTCGGGTTGAACAACGGGCTGGCGCCGATCAGCTGCTGCAGCCCGACCGGGAGGGTCTGGTTGTTCTGGTTGGAGGAGAGCAGCGCCAGCGGCAGGAAGAAGTTGATCCAGTTGGCGACGAAGGCGAAGAAGCCGACCAGCACCGCGGCCTGACGGGAGATCGGGAGCGCGACCCGCCAGAAGATCGACACCTCGCCGAGACCGTCGATCCGGGCCGCCTCCACGAGCTCCTGGGGCATGGTCGTCATGAAGTGGATGTAGGCCAGATAGACCCCGAACGGGAAGAAGCCCATGATCAGCCCCACCGGCCAGAGCTCGCCGACCGCGCCGATGGCATTCACCTCGAGGAAGATGGGGATGACCAGCACGGTGTTGGGCATCACCATCGTGATCAGGGTGATCAGGAGGACGGCCCGGCGGGCGCGGAACCGGAGCCGGGCCAGCGCGTATCCAGCCGGCAGCGCGGCGAAGACCGCCAGCAGGGCGCCCCCGCCGGCCACGGCGAGCGTGTTCATCAGCCAGCGGGTGTACAGCCCACCGCCGCCTGGCCCGAACCCGTTGACCTGCGACCAGCTGTACTGCGCGTTGTCCCACGACATGTCGCCGAAGCCGAACGGCCCGCCTGCCCCGGATGCGACACCCTCGTTGGACCGGAACGCCATCGCGATGAAGCCGGTGATCGGCAGGATGAACATGCACGCGACGAACAGCATCGTGACGACGCGCGCGGTCTTGCCTACACTCCAGTCGAACATGCCGCGCTTCGTCCCGGCCTCGCGGCGCTCGGCCATGGTGCTCTGGCTCATCGGTGCTCCTCCTCACCGAACAGACCGGTTCGGAAGACGACCAGCAGTCCGATGCCCAGCGTGATCACGAGCAGGATCAGCGACATCGCGGCGGCTGCGGGGAAGTTGTAGTTGCTGAAGGCGAAGGCGTAGCCCAGCTGGGTGGGCGTCCAGTGATCGTCCAGGGCGTTGCTGGCGACCTGGTCGAGCAGCTGTGGCTCGAGGAACAGCTGGAACCCGTAGGCGAGGTTCATCAGTACCGCGTAGCCGATCCACGGCCGGATGATCGGCAGCTTCACGTGCCAGGCCAGCCGCCATTCGTTGGCACCGTCCAGCCGCGCTGCCTCGAGCGTCTCCTCCGAGATCCCGTTGAGGCCGCCGTTGACCACGATGACCCACTGACCGACGCCCTGGAAGAACATCATCACGGCCAGGATGAACGGCAGGTTCCCGGGCCCGGCGACCGCCTGCTTGATGGTGTCGACGCCCAGCGCCTGCCAGAACCCCTCGATCGGCGACTGGCTCGGGTTGAGCAGGTAGACCCAGAGCACGAGGTTGGCGACGCCCGCCAGAGCCCCGGGGATGTAGTAGATGAACCGCATCGACGACCCGAACCATCCGGGGCTGGCGTGGACCAGCAGAGCCAGCCCGACGATGCCGATGGTCATGATCGGAAGCCAGACCACCAGGGTTGCGAAGATGTTCACGAACGTGTCGACGAACCGGTAGTCGGTGACGACGGTGCTGAAGCTGTCCACGCCCCCGAAACCCCCGGTGGGGTCCAGCGGTGTCGGCGCCTTCTCCAGCGATGTCTTGATCGCGTACGCGACCGGGATGATGCCCGCGATCATCAGCAGGACGAGGTACGGCGCCATCAGCACCCAGGCGCCACGCGTCTCGCTGGGCCGCGCCACGCGTCGTCGGGGACGACGCCGCGCGCCCGGTTCAGGCGGCGAGGTGGCGATGTCCTCCATCAAGGCGGTCGACATGTTGCTCCTCCGATGTGTCCGGGCCACCGTGAGGCCCCGATGTGACTGGGATGGCATCCCTCCGGCCCGGGACGATCCGGGCCGAAGGGACTCGTGCGCGGCCGGGTTATTCGACCGTGTAGCCCATCGCCTTCGCCTGGCTGACCAGCTCGTCCCCGAAGGACGTCCAGGCCTCGTTGACGTCGCCTCCCGAGGCAAGAGCGGCGGCCATGGTCTCGGTCCACACCGCTCCGGTGTTGTAGAGCATGTAGGCATGGCCGTCGACGACGTGGTCGTTGGCCTTCTTCATCGCCTCGAACGTGGCCTCGTTGTCAGCGAAGTAGTTCGTCTTGGCCTGCTTCTCCGCCCAAGCGTCCTGCACGGGTCCGTACGCCGGCAGGCCGGTGGAGAGCTCGACCTGCCACCTCGGGTCGGTGGCGACGAACTCGGCGAAGGTCAGCGTGTTCTCGAGCTGCTTGCCCGTGATGTGGTTCGAGACACCCCAGAGGCCGCCGCCCTCGTTGCCGGTGGAGGGCTCGCTCTCACCGTCCCACGCGAGAGGCTCCACGGCGGTCATCTCACCGGCCGGGATCTTCCAGGTCTGGTTGAAGAGGTAGTCGCCCCACCATGCGGCACCGGGACTCATGACCAGGTCCTTGCCGACCTTGGCCGCGTCCGGGTCGAAGATGCCGACGGTCGAGAGAGCCTTGCCACCCAGCATCGTGTCGATCAGGTCCACCGCTCGGGTGCACTTGGCGTCCGAGGTGTCGATGTGGACCACGGTCTCGGACTGCCGGTCGTTGGTCGGGCAGCCCGACCCCCACAGATAGCGGTCGGGGGCGTACGCATCGCCGGTGAAGCCGCTGATCTTGCCCGGGTGCTCCTTGGCGATCTTGACGGCGAGGTTGCCGTACTCCTCCCACGTCGTCGGCACCTCGTAGCCGTTGGCGTCGAAGAACGTCTTGTTGTACCAGAACACGTCGGGAGCCGCGTCGTTGCGCAGGCAGCGGACCTGGCCGTCGATCTCGCAGGCGGCATTGATCGAACCCTGGTAGCCGTCGAGCACGTCGGGCAGCTGGTCGCTCAGGTCGAGCGTGTAGTCGATCTGAGCACCGGAGGCCCAGGCGATGTCGTCGTTCGAGGGGAAGAAGATGGCGTCCGGCCAGCCCTTCCCGGCCTCGTTGAACTGGGCGAACTGCTGCTGGAGAGACTTGCCTCCGACGGTCCCGTCGATCTGGTTGATCTTGATGTCGATGTCGGGGTAGGCCTTCTTGAAGGCGTTCGCCGCGGGCACGCGCGGCGGGTCGACCCAGACGGTGATCGCACCTCCCGAGTCCGTCTTCTCCCCCGCGGCATCACTCCCTCCGCCGGAGCCGCACGCACCCAGCAACGAGGCGGTCAGCAGGGTCACGGCGGCCACCAGGGCCGCCCGGTGACGTGAACCGAGTGGATTTCGCTTCATGGACATGGCTCCTTCGACGATGTGTCCCGAGCGGGGTGCGGTGTGACGCAGACCACTGCTCAAACGTTAGAGCAGATCACTGGGAGTGGTCAATCGTTTGAGTGGATCTTCCTTCCAGGCCTTGACGATCCGTGGCCGACGACGCCAAAGTGATCGGCGTCACTCAAACGATTGAGCAAGTCAAACGATTGATCTCACTGCGAGCCGACACCCACCCGACGGCGAGCCGGCTCGGGAAGAAGGACCATGCGCACCACTCGTTCCCTGGTCACCTTGACGACACTCCTGACGATGCTGGCGACCCTGTTCGCCGCGTCCCCCGCGAATGCAGCCGACGGGACGCCCGCGGCGTCGCGGACCACCTCGGCCTGGCTCCGCGATGCCCTCCGGGTCGACACCGCCGACCTGCTCTCGCGCTCCGACCTCGTCCTCGCCACGGCACCATGGCGTGCCGACCAGGCCGTGCCGCTCGCCAACGGCGAGCTCGGCGCCGGTGTCTGGGCGGCCAACGGCTGGACCGCCCAGCTGAACCGTGGCGATACCTTTCCGGAGCTGAAGTCGGCCGGCCAACTGGTGCTGCCGGGTCTCTACGGCCTCTCCTCCGCCGAGGACTACCGCGGTCGCCTCTCGTTGCACGACGCGACGCTCACGCAACGCGGCAACGGCATGACGGTGCGCAGCTATGTGCGCGCCGACGCCGACCAGCTCGTCGTCGAGGTGGAAGGTGCCGACCCCGACAAGCAGCAGACCGCCGAGCTCGGCCTGTGGGAGGGCCGTACGCCGACGGTGTGGGCCCACGGTGACACGGCTGTCGTCGCGGAGACCTTCACCGACGAGTCGAACGCCCGCTCGACCGGGCAGCTGGCCGCGCTGACCGCCCAGGCACGCGATGTGCGGGCCGAGGTCGTCGACGAGCTCGGCGTACGGCTGAAGTTCCGCCCGGGTGCTGACGGGAGGTTCCGCATCGTGCTCGGCGTCCCGTCCTGGGCCGGCGAGGACGTGGCCCGCGCGGCAGCGACCGCCACCCGGCTTCCGTCGCAGCCTCAGCGGAACCATCTGGACGAGTGGCACCGCTACTGGAAGGGCGCGGCGCCCATGCGCCTGGACAGCCCCGACGGATCCGCCCGTTACTTCGAGGCGCTCCGGGCCATGCAGCTCTACGTCGCGAAGGCCTCCAGCGGCGGCGCGGTGCCGGCCAGCCACGGCGGGGTGACCAGCCTGTGGTCGTCGTACCGCGACGACATCCACTGGTCGTCGGACGCGTGGTGGCACTTCAACCTACGGCAGCCGGTGTGGGCGAACCTGGGTGCCGACACCGCCGACCAGAACGCCCCCTACTTCGACCTCTACCTCGACAGGATCGAGGAGATGAAGGCATGGACCCGGAAGAACTGGCCGGAGGCCGACGGGATCTGCGTCCCTGAGTTCCTGGTGTACGACGGCACCGCCGAAGCATGCGTGAGCTCGATGGAGCCCTCATGGCTCAACCGCATCCTCTCGACCGGGGCCGAGCTGGTCGAGAACGTACGTCTCCAGTCCGACTACACCGGCGACCGCGAGATCCTGCGCCGCGCCTATCCGCTGCTCGAGGGCGTCGCCGAGTTCTACCTCTCGGTTCTGGAGGAGGGCGACGACGGACGGCTGCACCTCCACCACGTCAACGCCCTGGAGACGCAGTGGGACACGACCGACCCGACGCCCGATGTGGCCGGCATGCGCACGATCTTCCCGTTCCTGGCCGAGGTCACCAAGGAGCACGGGAACCTGCGCCTCGCCAAGCAGATCGAGGCGGCGATCCCCCGGCTCCCGGAGCTGCCGACGACGGTCCGCGACGGCAAGGAGGTGATCGCCTGGTCCGCGACCGACGAGGAGGACCACAACACCCAGAACCCCGACCTCGAGGCGATCTGGCCCTGGCGGGTGGTCGGCGCGGAGGACCAGATCGCTCACGACACCTTCACGACGCGGGTGTTCGACCAGACCCGGGAGTGGGCCTCGGACGCGCAGCAGGCCGCCTGGCTGCACCGCGCTGACGACATGGTCGACCTGCTCGAGCAGGGCACGAGCGACTTCCAGGTCTTCGGCAACGGCTTCGCCGCACACAGCAAGAACCACGACCCGCTGCGCGGCGGCGGCTTCTACGACACCTGGAACGCTGTCGTGGCCTCCACCGTCCAGGACGCCCTCGTGCAGGACGACCACGGGACCGTACGGATCGCGCCCTCGATCCCGGAGGACTGGAGCGTCACCGGCGCCGTCCAGATCCCGGGTGGACACCGGGTCGACGTCGAGGTCCGGAACGGCGAGCCCACGCTCGTCGGCATCGAGGCCGGGAGCCGGGACCGACTCGCGGTGGCGAACCCGTGGCCCGGTCGGCGAGTCGAGGTGCGGGACGCTCGCGGCCGGCTCGTCGAGCACGGCTCGGGGGACGTCCTTCGGTTCGCCACCACCGAGGGGGCGTCCTACCGGATCACGCCTGCCGGGGCGAGCTATCGCTTCGTCGCGCTCGGTGGCTCGGCGGCGCAGGCCCCGCTGGAGCTGGGCTCCAGGACGTACGGCGTCGCGACGAGCACACCCCAGGTGGTCAGCGACACCGTGCGCGTGCTCGCCCCGAGCAAGCTGCGGGCCATGTTGCGCGCGCAGGAGGGTGCGCCGATCTACGCGGATCGCGCGTACGTCGTCAGCGACCTGCCTGACGAGCTCGCCGGGACGATCATGGTGAGGGGCGCCAACGACGACTCCAAGGTGGTCTCCGAGGAGTACCTCACCCTGGAGATCTCCGAACCCACCACCGCGTGGGTCGCGTTCGATGATCGCGGCGAGGGCGTGTGGTGGCCGCGGTGGCTCACCGACGGCGGTTGGACCCGTACGTCGTCGACGCTGGGCACCACCGACCGGCAGATGGTGCTCTTCCGCAAGGAGGTGCCGGCCGGCACGCTCACGCTCGGCGGCAACTCGGGAGTCTCCGGACAGGGCGGATCCAGCTACGTCACGTTCGTACGGGAGCCCTGAGCCCCCGCGGCCGGGCCGTTAGAGGACTCGTCTGGGTTCTCAGACGGCCCGGCGCGGTGGCGCCGTGGACTCCCGCACGATGAGCTCCGGGGCGGGGTCGGTGATCATCTCGTCGGCCATCTCGCCGGTCTCGATGCGGCGGACCACGCTGCGTACCGCCGCTCGTCCCATGTCGTAGAACTGCATCTTGACCGCGGTCAGCGGTGGCCAGGTGTTCTCCGCGGTCCAGGAGTCGTGCACGGTGGCCACGGACAGGTCCTCGGGCACGCGGATCCCGTCGGCTCGTGCGGCAGCGAGAAGACCGATGGCGGCGTTGACGTTGGCGACCACGATCCCGGTGGGCCTCGGTTCCCGCTCCATCAGCCGCCGCAGGGCGGTGCGGCCGTTGTCCGCGGTGTAGCCGACCCGGGTCTCGTAGCCCGGTCGGACCGGTAGCCCGGCCGCGACGAGGGCCTCCTTGTAGCCGACCCGCCGTCGCTTCGCCGTGAACGAGCGCGGAAGCCCGTTGGCGAAGGCGATCCGCTCGTGGCCGAGGTCGATCAGGTGCTGGGTGGCGATCCGGGCACCGGTGCGGTCGTCGAGGGCGACCGACCCGACGTGTCCCGGGTAGGTGGAGTTGATCAGCACGATCGGAGCGCCCGAGGCCAACAGCTCCCCCATCCCCGCCGGCGCGACCCCGTCGCCGACCTGGATGACCATGCCGTCGACGCGTCCCTCACCGATCAGCCGGGCGATCATCTCGCCGCCAGGGCGTACGTCGTCGGCGCGGCCGAGCAGCAGCGTGTAGCCCTTCTCGGCGGCCTCGTCCTCGGCTCCGTGCATGAGCTCGGTGAACAGGGCGTTGGTCAGGTCGGGCACCACCAGGCCGACCACCTGGGTGCGCGCCGACTTGAGCGCGCGACCGGCGAAGTTGGGGCGGTACTGGAGGTCCTTGGCCGCTTCCACGATCCGCTGGCGGGTCGCCTCGCTCACCCGCGCCGACGGCGCATCGCTGAGCACCCGCGAGACAGCAGAGATCGAGACACCGGCAAGGGCTGCGACATCGCCGAGGGTGGCCATGGGCCGCAGCCTAGCTCTGCCCGGCAGCGGCGGCTTGGGACCCGACTGCTCCGGCGTGGCAGGAGCCGGTCGGCCGTCATCGGTCATGCGGGTCACCCCCGAGCGGATCGGCTCCCTCGCGCAGGATGCCGTGCTCGCCGAGCCGGGGTGCGCCTCGACGATGGCGGAGGATCTCGCCATCGACGCGGATGGGGCTCCGCGTGGTCATCAGGGTCACAGGTGTGCCACCCGGTTCCGGGGTCGAGCGCTCGACCTCCTGGGTCATCTCGAGCGCGGCGAACTCCGGCGAGGCGAGCAGCTCCTCGAGGGTGAGCACCGGCGCGAGCCATCCGCTCGACCCGTCCTGGGCAGGCAGCGCGTCCAGCCAGGCGGCCGTGGTGTCGCGTCCCAGCGCGGCGGCGATCAGGTCGCTCACCTGGTTCGGGGGCTCCTCCTCCCATGACTCTCTGGCCGCGAGCCGGGCGAGCTCGGCGTCGTCCAGCGTGGTCGCGAGCTCGTCGAGCGGCACCCCGGACAGCGCTACGTAGCCGTCCTTGGTGGCGAAGACCCCGGCGGCGGTCCAGGCAGACGTCGGACGAGGCGAGGCGGCCAGGTCCTCGCCCTCGCGTCGAGTCAGCAGCGTCGCCTGCAGGTCCAGCATGCCCTCGAGCAGGCTGGTCTCCACGAGCCCGCCCCGCCCGGTTCTGGCCCTGCGTACGAGCAGTGCGGTCACGCCTTCGGCGAGGTGGCAGCTCATCAGATGGTCCGCCAGGGAGAGGCCGATCGTCATCGGCCGGTCCGCGCCGGCGAGCCAGGTCGCCCCTGACACCGCCTGGGCCAGGAGGTCCTGGCCGGGTCGGCTCGCCCAGGGGCCGGTGTCGCCGTAGCCCGAGGCGCTCGCATAGACCAGCGCCGGGTTGAGCTCACGCACGCTCTCGTAGTCGAGGCCGATGCGTTCCATGACCCCGGGCCTAAAGTTTTCGATGAGGACGTCGGCGCGAGCGACGAGGTCCTTCACCCGATCCAGGTCGTCCGGGTCCTTGAGGTCGGCGACCACCGCCTCCTTGTTGCGGTTCATGGCATGGAACGAGAGCGTGTCCCCCGCCGCCGAGCGACCCGCGAATGCGAGCGTCCGGCCGATCTCGCCGGTGCGGGGGCGTTCGACCTTGATCACCCGCGCGCCCAGGTCCGCCAGTCTCAACGCTGCGACGGGACCCGCCAAGAACTGACTGAAGTCCAGGACCACGGTCCCTGCGAGAGGCAGATCCTCCGGTTGCATCGCCACTCCCCCTCGCGCGATCAATCGTTTGCGCAAAGCCTACGTCTCAGCGGACGTGGAGAGCAAGCACCGGCGAGGCGTCAGGTACGTCGGCCGAGGCGTCACGTGCGTCGGGCGAGGCGTCACGTGCGTCGGGCGAGGCGTCCGGTAGGTCGACCGACCTGGCACGACGCTGCCGGCTCGAGCGACGCGGCTGACCTCTCGAGCGACGCGGCTGACCTCTCGAGCGACGCGGCTGACCTCTCGAGCGACGCGGCTGACCTCTCGAGCGACGCGGCTGACCTCTCGGCCAACTCGGCTGACCTCTCGGATGAGGCGGCGAGGGACCAGCGTCGAGACGTCACGTACGTCGGCCGAGGCGTCACGTAGGACGGCCGACCTGGCACGGTGCTGCCAGCTCGGGCGACGCAGCTGACCTCTCGGCCGACGCGACTGACTCCTCGGCCGACGCGACTGACCTCTCGGATGAGGCGGCGAAGGTCCGGCGTCGAGACGTCACGTACGTCGGTTGAGACGTCACGTAGGACGGCCGAGGCGTCACGTTGGTCGGCCGACCTGGCACGGCACCGCCGGCTCGGCCGACGCGGCTGACTTCTCGGCCAACGCGGCTGACTTCTCGGCCGACGCGGCTGACGCCTCGGCCGACGCGGCTGACGCCTCGGCTTTGCTCAGACGTGCAGGGTGCCGTCGATGCGGCGCGGTGTGGCGGTGTGGCCGTCGCGCAGTTCGTCGGGAAGCAGATGCTCCGGCGCGTCCTGCCACACCAGCGGGCGCAGGAATCGGCGCATGGCGGTGACACCGACCGAGGTGTGCAGGGTGTTGGTGGAGGGCCATGGGCCGCCGTGGTGCTGCGCCCAGGAGACGCGTACGCCGGTGGGGAAGCCGTTGAAGACGAGGCGTCCGGCGAGCGGGGTGACCGCCGCGACGAGTCGTCGGGTCAGCGCGGACTCGTCGGGCTCGGAGTGGAGGGACGCGGTGAGGGATCCGGGCACCTGCTTCAGCGCCGCGACGAGGTCGGCCTCGTCGGCGTACCTCACCACGACGGCGGCAGGACCGAAGCACTCCTCGAGGATCTCCGGAAGTTCCGCCGAGCCGGTCACCAGGAGTCCCGCGGCGGCCCATGCGGGCTCGCTCTGCTCCTGCGCGGTCACGGCGGAGGTGACGGCGGAGGTGACGCCGGGCGCCGCCGCGAGGCGGCCGAGGATCTCGCGGTAGGAGCTCGCGATGCCGACATTGAGCAGCGGCTGCGCGACCGACTCGGCCAGGATCGCGGCCAGCTCCTCGACGAGCCGGTCGCCGGCCTCACCGGCCGGCACGAACACCAGTCCCGGCTTGGTGCACAGCTGCCCGCCCGACCCGGTGATCGAGGCGGCGAGGCCCTCGGCGACAGCCGCCCCGCGAGCCGCGGCGGCACCAAGGGTGACCACGAGCGGGTTGAGGCTGCCGAGCTCGCCGTAGAACGGGATCGGCTCGGGTCGGGCGTTGACCAGGTCGAGCAGCGCCCGTCCCCCGGCGGGCGAGCCCGTGAAGCCGACCGCCTTGACGAGCGGGTGCGCGACGAGGGAGGCACCGGCCTCGCGACCGTGGACCAGACCGATCGTCCCTGGCGGCAGCCCGAGGTCCTCGACCGCGGCACGCAGTGCGTCGAAGGCGAGCTGGGAGGTCAGCGGGTGCGACTCGTGCGCCTTGACCACGACCGGACAGCCGGCCGCGACCGCGGAGGCGGTGTCGCCGCCCGGCACCGAGAAGGCGAGCGGGAAGTTGCTGGCCCCGAACACGGCGACCGGGCCGAGCGGCACGAGCATGCGGCGTACGTCGGGGGCAGGGCCCAGCGGCGTCTGGCCTGCGTGGTCGATCGCGGCCTCGAGGAAGCTGCCCTCACGGACGGCCTCGGCGAAGAGGCACAGCTGGAAGGTGGTGCGGCCGACCTCGCCCTCCAGACGGGGCCGGGCCAGCCCGGTCTCCGACATCGCGGTCTCGACGAGCGCGGGGCCGTGGCCCTGGAGCCGGTCGGCCATCGCTTCGAGCAGGCGGGCGCGGCCCTCACGACCCAGCGCTGCCAGGGCCGGCATGGCGGCCTGCGCCTCCGTGACGACCTGGTCGACCTCCTCGGTGGTGGTGGCTCGCAGCTCGGTCGGGATCTCCTCGCCGGTGGCGGGGTTGTAGGAGGACAGGACGGTCACAGCAGGTTCCTTCCGGCGAGGTTGCGCATCAGGTCGGCGACGCCGAAGTTCCACGGTGCGCACTCCTCGCTCGCCCGGACGAGGTTGACGAGGGTGCCGAGCTCGGGTGCCGAGATCCGGACGACGTCGCCCGCGTGGTGGGTGAACCCCATGCCGGTCTCGTCCCGGTCGTCGGAGGGCGCGAACATGGTGCCGAGGAGCAGTACGGCCCCGTCGGGGTACTGGTGGTGCGGGCCGATCAGCTGGCCGACCAGATCCGCAGGATCGCGGCTGATCGCGCGCATCGACGAGGTCCCCAGCATCTCGAAGCCGTCCTCACCGCGTACCTCGAGCGAGACGGTCATCGCGCGCACGTGGTCGAGGGTGAAGCTGTCGTCGAAGAGACGTACGAACGGGCCGATGGCACAGGCGGCGTTGTTGTCCTTGGCCTTGGGCAGCAGGAGTGCCGAGCGACCCTCGACGTCGCGCAGGTTGACGTCGTTGCCCAGAGCGGCGCCGACGATCCGGCCGTCGGAGGCGACGACCAGCGCCACCTCCGGCTCGGGGTTGTTCCAGCGCGACGCGGCCAGCACTCCGACCTCGGTGGCGGTGCCGACCGCGGACAGCGGCTGGCCCTTGGTGAAGATCTCCGCGTCGGGCCCGATGCCGACCTCGAGGTACTGGCTCCACATGCCACGCTCGCGGAGCACCTCCTTGAGCCGCAGCGCCTCCGGCGAGCCGGGGACCAGCTCGTCGAGCCCGCCGCCGATCGCCGCGGTGATCTCGGCACGCACGGTGGCCGCGGCGTCGGCCTCGCCACCGGCACGTTCCTCGATGAGCCGCTCCAGCATCGAGACCACGAAGGTCACCCCGGCGGCCTTGACCGCCTGCAGGTCGACCGGCGCGAGCAGCCAGGGGCGAGTGGCGTCGCGGCTCTCCGGCGGTGTGTTGGCGAGCAGATCGGCCACCGTGGCCAGCGCCTCGCCGGGCACGTCGGCCACCGCGGCGGCGGGGTCGGTCTGCTCGCAGAGGTCGCGCACCGTCGGGAAGCTCCCGCTCACGTCGTACGCAGTGCCGTCCCGCACGACGACGACGCTCGGGCCTCCGGCCTTCGGGTCCCAGACGCGCCCCACGAGCGTCGGGACGGCGCCATCGGTGGGTCCTTCGGCGGGCAGGGCGGCAGGCAGGGTGGCGGCCAGGTCGGGGCCCCAGTCGGTGGTGGCGGTCATCGGTGGTCCTCCGGTCAGGCTCGTACGAATCGGGGTGCGCGCTTCTCGGCGAACGCGGCGCGGCCCTCGGCGGCGTCGGCGGTCGCGAAGCAGACGGTCTGGATGTCGCGCTCGTAGGCGACCGCCTGCTCCAGCGGCATGTTGGCGGCGGCGGCGAGGTTGGCCTTGGCGGTCTCGACCGCGATGGGGGCACGGCTCGCGATGGTCTCGGCGAGCTCGAGCGCCCGCGGCAGCAGCGCCTCGGGCGAGAGCAGCTCGCTGACCAGACCCCACGCGAGCGCCTGCCGCGCGTCGACCGGGTCGCCGGTCATCAGCATGATCGCGGCGTTGCTGGGACCGATCGAGCGGTCGAGCAGGGCGGACATGCCACCGCCGCCGATCCAGCCGAGCTTCACCTCCGCGGCGGCGAGCTTCGCGGTGGTCGACGCCAGCCGGATGTCGCAGATCAGCGCGGTCTCCAGACCGCCGCCGAGGGCGTACCCGTTGATCGCGGCGATGATCGGCTTGCGCAGCACCTTGAGCGAGTCGCAGTAGTCCTCCCGGTTGCGGAAGGCCCACGGGGTGGCGTACTTGTCGAGTTCGGCGATGTCCGAGCCCGCGCAGAACGCGCGGTCCCCGGCGCCGGTGAGCACCACGACCCGCACCTCGTCGGCCTCGTTGCACCAGCGCGCCAGCGCGACGAGCGCGTCGGACATCTCCTGGGTGACGGCGTTGAGCTTGGCGGGCCGGTTGAGGGTGATGACGCCGATGTGGCCGCGCTGCTCGAACAGCACCTCCGGGCAGGTCGACTCAGGTGCGGTCATCGGGCAGCTCCTTCCGGATTCGTACGGCCGAGGGCGGCCAGGTGGCGATCGTCGATCCGACCGAGGGCGGCCGCGATGCTGATCGAGCCCGCCAGCGCCTCGCGCACGACCTCGGCGGCCTCGGTCTGGAACCTCACGTAGCCCGGGTGACGAGGCCGGATCCACGCCTGCTCGACCGTCTCCAGGGTGCCGAGGTAGAAGTCGCCCACCGGCTCGTTCACCGCCGGCGAGGTCCACGCGGCGCGGGCCGACGGCTGGCCGGCGTGCGCCGGGATGAAGTCCTGCTGCACCGGCCCGGACATCAGGTGGCGCACGTGGTCGAGCAGCTCAGGCGTGGCCCGGCACCGCGCTGTGAGGGCCAGGCCGGTTCCACCGAGGGTGGAGCCGGGCCGCGAACCCGGTGCCAGCGTGGGCGCGTCGGTGAAGCGCACCGGACGGTCCAGCGTGATGTCGGCGTAGGTGACGTAGCCGTAGACGAGCGGCACATGGGCGATCGTGTCGCCCTCGGTCATCTCGGCGAGCAGTCCGATCGGGTCGAGGTCCAGGGTGTGGCGCGGCGCTCGCGAAGCCAGGTCGGCCATCAGCTCGAGGGCCTGGCGTCCGACAACGCCGGAGACGAAGCGGTCCTCGCCTCCGGGCTCCTCCCCCAGCGCGACGCAGACCGAGGAGAACGTCAGCAGCGAGTGCGGGCCGGCGACCGACAGCGCGACCGGCGCCTGCGTGGACAGCGCGGCGACGTCCGCCCACAGCCTCGGCACGGTCTCCACGAGATCTGCTCGGGTCGCGGCGACCTGCGTCGCGGCGTCGAGAGGCACCGCCCACAGCAGCCCGTCCATGACGTACGAGGTCAGGCTGGGGCCGACGGCCGCGTCCGCCCACTCCGCCACCGGCTCGGGTCCGACGAGGTCGTCGAACGGCTGCAGGCAGCCATGGGCGAGGGCGTCGCCGAGGTGCGGATGGTCGAGGACGACGAGGTCGTAGCGGGCGGCGATCTCCTCGATCGGAGTGGACTCGAAGCCGCTGAGCGGGTGGACGTCCCAGGTCAGGTCCAGGTCGCTCGCCTCGGCCGCCGCGACCAGAGCGTCCCGGCCACGTGGGTGGTCCCAGGTCAGGCCTCGGAAGGTCGGCTGACTCATGCGGCGGGCTGGTCGGGGCTGGTTTCGGCGACCACGCCGTCGGCGGTCAGTGCCGCGATCTCCTCGTCGGTGAAGCCGGCCTCGGCGAGCAGCTCGCCGGTGTGCTCCCCGACCAGGGGAGCGCCCCGCTCGATCGCGGCCGGCGTGCGGGAGAAGGCGTACGGGAATCCGGGGGTCGTGACCCGGCCCTCGGTGGGGTGGTCGTACTCGACGAAGGTCCCGTTGTGCTTGATCTGCGGGTCCTCGACCAGGGCCGCGTAGTCCTGGACCGGGCCGCACCAGATGCCGGCGGCGCCGAGGGCGTCGAGCCACTCGTCCGTCGTACGCAGCACCAGCCTGTCCGCGGTGCGGCGGTGGACCTCGTCCCGGTGGGTCCAGCCGTGCACCTCCGAGCTCATCTCGGCGAACGCGGGCTCGTCGATGACCTGGCCCAGCGTCGGCAGGTCGGGCATGGCCAGGGCGAGGAAGCCGTCTGCCGTCTTGAACGTGCCGTAGGGCGCCCGGATGTAGACGTGTGCATGCGGCTCCGCGCTGCGCTGCTGGGGCACCTTGCCGGCCACGAACACCGACAGCTCCTGCATCTGCAGGGTGGTGATCGCGTCCAGCATGTTCACCTTCACCAGCTGTCCCTCACCCGTACGCTCGCGGTGGAGCAGCGCCGCCAGGACCGCCTCGAACGCGGTGGACGCGGTGACCGCGTCGACGAGGTACTGCCCCGCCGGCTGCGGCGGCTCGCCGTGACGACCGGTCGAGAGCATCGCGCCGCTGCGGGCCTGCAGCAGCAGGTCCTGCCCGGGCTGGTCGACGTCGGGGCCGTCCTCGCCGTAGCCGGACATCGAGACGTAGACGAGGCGCGGGTTGATCGCCGAGAGGGTCGCGTAGTCGACGCCGAGGCGCTCGGCCACTCCCGGACGATAGTTCTGTAGGAAAACATCTGCGTTCTCAACCATCCGCAACAGAACGTTCTTGCCGGCAACGTTCTTGAGATCCACGGCCAGCGAGCGCTTGTTGCGGTTGAGCGAGAGGAACGAGACGTTGATCCGGTTGCCCTGCGCGCCACCGGCCGCGGCATGGCGCTGCCACTCGCCGGTGACCGGCTCGACCTTGACGACGTCGGCGCCGAGGTCGCCCAGCCGCTGCGCGGCGAACGGGCCGGCCATGGCGATCGAGCAGTCGAGGACGCGGTAGCCCTCGAGGATGCGGGGTGTGGAGGTCATCGGTTCTTCCTTGCGTCGGTGGGTGGCGGATCAGTCGGGCTGGTCGCCGAGCGCGCGGATCGCGGCCCTGGACGCCCGGACGGCGTCCGCGCCGTCGAGCACGCGGATCGTGGTGGAGTAGTTGCGCGAGTCGCCGTGGTCGAGCCAGGTCATCGACCCGTCCTCGCGGGCGGCGGCGTCGCCGGCGACCGCATGCGTCGACGGCTCCAGCCCGATGGCGTACTGGCCGCTGCGGAGGTTCTGCCACTCGAAGAAGTGCGGCATCGTGGCGGAGTCCCAGGAGACCTCGACCCCGAGTGTCTCGTCGCCGCGGACCAGCGCGACCCGGTGGCGCCCGTCGCCCTCGGCGACCAGCGTGTGCTCGTGGACCTGCTCGACGAACCGCGGCTGCGGCTCGGGGAGGGTGCGGTAGGAGACGCCCTGCTCGGCGACCGAGTCGGAGCACCACGGCGTCTCGCTGATCGCCGCGACGAACTCGCTGCCCGCATCGACCAGTGGCCAACCGAAGTTGAGGTGGTAGAGGAACATGTGCGGCGTCGGGTCGAAGCCGAGGTTGTCGACGACGTCGTGGAGACGGATGTCGAGCCCGTCGAAGTCGACCTCGATCGTGCGGGTCAGGCGCAGGTGCTCCCCGAAGGACGTCGCCTGGACCACCTCTCCCCGCACCCGCAGCACACACCGGTCGCCGTCCCACACCTCGCGAGCCTCGAGCAGCCGGCCGGGGATCGCGGTGAGCCGGCCGTGCAGGCCGTGGTCGACCGTCTGCTTGGGCGGATAGTTGTACGCCGTCGCATCGACGTCGCCGCCGAAGAGGGTGTGGTCCAGGCCGCCGGAGACCAGCAGCCCGTCGAGGGCGCGCAGCCAGGACAGACCGCCCTCGTCGTGGTGCTCGTGCAGGCCCGGATGGCGGAAGCCGTTGCCGCTTCGCCACCCGAAGGGGACGCCCCGCAGCCGGGCCGCGCCGAGGTCGAGCGCGCGATCGACCAGCACCTCGAGCTCGAGCCCGGCCGAGGTGCGCAGCTGCACCGCGCGTACGCCGCGCTCGGAGCCGTTGTCGAGGACGACCTGCCGCACTCCGGCGACCGACTCGGTGTCGCCGGTGCGCTCGCGCAGCGCGCGCGGGGTGAGTCGGTGTCCGAAGATGTCCAGCTCGGTGCTGAGATCGCTCATTGCATGTTCCATCCGCCGTCGACGTTCAGGGTCTGCCCGGTCATGAAGGACGCGTCCGGCCCGACCAGGAAGGCGACGACAGCCGCCAGCTCGTCGGGGCGACCACGCCGCTTGAAGGCCTGGTGGTCCAGCACGTGGGCCGTATAGGCCTCGGGATCCTCGTGGATCTCCTCGGCCTTGGTCGGGAAGGCACCCGGGGCGACCGCGTTCACCCGGATGCCGTGCGGACCGAGCTCGCGCGCGAGCGCACGGGTCAGCGCCACCGCCGCCCCCTTGGTCGAGACATAGCTGGCGAGCTTGTCCCAGCCGCCGGTGAAGGTGATCGAGCCGACGTTGACGATCGAGCCGCTCCCACGCGGCGCCATCAGCCGGGCCGCCGCCTGGGCGGCCACGAAGTAGGCCCGCTGGTTGACCGCCACCACGTCGTCGTACTCGGTGACCGCGATGTCGAGGAACGGCGTCGCCGGATAGATCGCGGCGTTGTTGAGCAGCACCTCGAGCGGCCCCAGCTCGCGCTCGGCCCGCTCCAGGGCAGCGACGACGGCGGAGGCGTCGCGGACGTCGGTCGGCACAGTGAGCTGCCGGGCTCCGGTCGCCTCGACCTCGGCGGCCGTGGTGGTCAGCCCGTCACCGGCCAGGTCGAGCAGAGCGAGCGAGAAGCCCTCCCGCCCGAGGCGTACGGCGCTGGCGCGGCCGAGCGAGCCACCCGCTCCGGTCACCACGGCACAACCGCGGGTCTGCATGGTCCGGGACGTCATCTGACTGGTCCTTTCGTGGGTGGAGCGGGTCAACGTGGGGAGGTGCCCGGGGAGCGCGGGTGGAGGGACGGCTTGCGCACGAGCCGGCGACCGGCTCGCTCCGGGCGTACGTGGGGACCGCCGTGGCGACCCCAGTCGGCGGCCTCGTTCATGCGCTCGATCGCGGCCTCGTCGACGACGAGGCCGAGACCAGGGAGATCGCCGAGCACCAGGTGCCCGTCCTCGATCTCCTGGTCGGAGGTGATGCCGAAGGGCAGGTGCAGGTCCTGCACCTCGAGCGAGAGGTGGTTGGGAACGACCGTGGCTGCGTGGGCGACCGGGTTGGCGTTGTAGCCCACCGGGCTCATCGGCAGGTCGAAGGCCAGCGCGAGCGCGGCCACTCGCAGGAAGTGGGTGATCCCCCAGACGCTGCCGGTCTGCACGACGTCGACCGCGTTGGCCTGCAGCAGCGGCCGGAACTGCTCGAGACCGGTGAGGTTCTCCCCGGTCGCGACGGCCGCACGCACCGACTGGGACACCCGAGTCAGGCCGTCGACGTCCCACCGGCGCACCGGCTCCTCGACCCAGGCGAGGTCGACCGACTCCTCGAGGCGGCCGATGTGGCGTACCGCCTCCTTGCGCGACCAGGACTCGTTGGCGTCGAGCATCAGCGCGGGCGCGGCACCCGTCCGGTCATGGAAGACGTCGCTCACGAGGTGGAGGCGCCGCAGGTCGGCCTCGACGTCCAGGCCGCCCTTGATCTTGACGGCGGTGAAGCCACGGTCGGCGAACCGGGTCTGGAGCTCGGCCAGCTCGTCGTCGGTCAGCGGCCCGTCCAGACCGGAGGCGTACGCCGGCACCACCCGATCGCGCCCGCCGAGGAGACGCCACAACGGCTGGCCGGCGGCTTTGGCCTTGAGGTCCCACAGCGCCATGTCGAGTGCGCCGATCGCCCCGAACACCGCGCCTGCGTGCCCGGACTTGAAGACCCACGACAGCATCCGGTCATAGAGCGCCTGCACGGCGCGTGGGTCCTCGCCCTCCAGGGCCGGGAAGACGACGTCGAGCCCCTGGTGGTGGCCCAGGCCGATGCCCTCCAGCCCCGAGTCGGTGGTGAGCACGACGATCGGGACCGCCGTCTTGCCCGACCCGACGGCGCCGTTGACGTCGCCGATGGGACGTCCCCAGTCGTGCACCGTGGTCAGCGTGCGATAGCCCGTGATGCGCATGGTCTCGTCGGCCCCTTAGCCCTCGGCCGCGGCGGTGACGCCGTCGATGGTCTGCTTCTGGAGGTCGCCACCACCTTCGTGGTGACCACCTGTCGAAATCATCAGACATCATTTGTCTGTTGTCAACCGTCGGTTGTCTGCCGCCGAGTCATGGCGCGCCTCAGAGGACGATCTCGGGCCTCACCCGTTTGGGCGTCCAGACCCGTTGCCGGCGGGCGCCGTGGCTGGTCAGCAGCAGCGCCCCGACGAGGAAGGCGGCCAGGACGAGGGCGTCTGCGACGACGCGCCCCGAGAGTCCGCCGTACATCAGCTGGCGCAGCCCGTCGACGGCGTAGCTCATCGGCAGTACGTGATGGAGCGGGTGCAGCGGCCCGGGGATCGTCTGCCAGGGGAAGGTGCCGCCGGCGGTGACGAGCTGGACGACCATCAGGACCAGGCCGAGGAACTGACCCGGTGCCCCGAGGAGCGCGTTGAGCATGTGCACGATCGCGATGAACGTCGCCGAGGTGAGCAGCAGGAACCCGAAGGTGCCGAGCCAGTTCACCGGGGTGATGTCGACGGCGAAGCCGACGACCACGATCACCACGGCCATCTGGGCGGCACCGATGAGCGCTGGGGTGATCCAGCCACCCAGGGCGATCCGCAGCGGCGCCTGGTTCGCGGCCAGCGCACGGGTCGAGATCGGCCGGACGAGCAGGAACAGGACGTACCCGCCGATCCACGCCCCCAGGGCGAGGAAGAACGGCGCCAGCCCGGCGCCGTAGGAGGATGCCTTCGCCTCGGAGACCGAGTCGATGGCGACCGGGTCCGCGATCGTCGAGGCGATCTGGTCGCGCAGCTCCTCGTCGGTGGCCGGCGCCTGCGCGACGCCGTCCTGCAGCCCCTTCTTCAGGTCACCGGCGCCGGTGGCGAGCGTGCCGGCGCCGTCGCGCAGCTTGGTCGCGCCGGTGCTGAGGTCGCCGGCGCCGTCGGCGGCCGAGGAGATCCCGGTGACGAGATCGGGCATCGCGTCCGCGAGCTGCTCGTTGCCGTCGGCGACCTGGTCAGCGCCGGTCGCGAGCTGGTCGAGCTGGCCGGAGACGTCGCCGACGCGCTGGTCCACGCGGTCGAGCGGGGCGGAGCCGCGGTCGTAGATGGCGAGGATGTCGGCACGCTGCTGCTGGTCGAGCCCCTCGGCCTCGAGCCGAGCGTCGAGATCCGTCCGGGCGGCGTCGTACGCGGCGACGGCGTCGTCGACGGCGGTCGCGGCCCGCTGCCCGGTGGCGGCGATCTGGTCGTTCCCGTCGGCGACCTTGCGGGCGCCGGTGGCGAGCTCGCGCGTCTGGGCGGGTAGGTCGGCGACCTTGCTCTCGATGGTGTTCAGGCCGTCCTCGAGGTCGCCGGCCCCGGTGGCCAGCTTCCCGGCGCCGTCGCGCAGCGTGCCCGCGCCCTTCTCCAGCTTCGCGGCACCGTCGGCGGCCTTCACCAGACCCGAGCGGAGGTCGGAGATGCCGAGCAGGAAGTTGGCCGCGGCCTGCTCGGAGACCTCGCTGGCGATGGCGTCACGGACCTTGTCGGTGACGTTGGTCGCGATCGTGGTCGACAGGTAGGAGTTGGCGTCGTTGGTGATGACCTGGATCTGCGCCTGCTTCGGGTCGAGACGTTCCGCGCCCGTCAGCGTCCGGGAGAAGCCCTCGGGGATCCGCAGGGCGAAGTAGTAGTCGCCCTGCCGGATGTCCTCCTCCGCCGTGGCCGCGGAGACCTCCGACCAGTCGAAGTCGCCCGACTTCAGGAGCTTGTCGGCGACATCGCGCCCGGCGTCGATCTTCGTGCCGTCGGTCGTGGTGGCCCCGGTGTCCTCCACGATGAGAGCCGCCGGGAGCTCATCGAAGTGAGCGTACGGATCGTGGTTGGCGTAGAGGTAGAGCCCGGCGTAGAGCGTGGGGACGAGGACGAGCGCCACGATGACGAGCTTCGCCAGCCGTCCGGCCGTGATCCGGCGCAGCTCGGTCAGGGCGATACGCAGCGAGTTCATGCTTCCTCCGTCGGACCGATGGTGAACGTACGCACGCCGGCGGGGATCGAGACCGCGGCGCTCGCGGTGACCAGGACACCGGGCCGAGTCTCGGAACCAGCGAGGTCGTCGGCGATCTCCAGCCACCGTGCGACCGGCAGGCCGAGCCGCTCGGGGTAGGTGAGGACGAGGAAGCGGGTGCCCGGCCGCAGCAGCGCCATCCGCGCGAGGATCTCGAGGCGGGGTCCCGGCGGAACCGCCTCCGTGGTGACGCCGGACCCGAGGTCGTACTCCCCCAGCCAGCCGTCGATGGCTGCAGCACTCGGCTTGCGCTTCGCCATGGCGAGCTCCTCGCCGAGGATCGTGCGGAACGGCACCATCTCGTCGGGTTCGGAGACCCCTGGCACATCGACGAGCGCCACGGCCGCCTGCAGGGCCCGAAGCGACGCGTCACCGTCCATCTCCACCCTGCCCGCATCCAGCCGGAGCCGCCCGGCGAGGGCGAGCGCCAACGACGTGTGCCCACCTCCCGGCGGCCCCACCGCCACCGCGACCTCTCCCCCGCGCAGCGTCAACGACGTGGCCGGAAGCAGGTCCCGGGGCCCCTGCCGAACACGCACGCCGAGGGCTCGCAGCCTCGTCGTCTCCTCCTCGACCACGTCCTCACTCATGGCCGAAACCCTGTCACCAAATGTCGGCAAAGACGATCAGGCACAACGATCCCGGCGCAGCCGCACCGAGAACGTCGTACCGTGACTTCAGCCGTACGCCTGACCTGAACGGAGGCTCCCACGATGCCCGACACCGACGTGGTCGTGGTGGGAGCCGGCCTGGCCGGCCTGAGCGCGGCCCGCAGGCTCACTGCGGCCGGAAGGTCCGTCGTGGTGCTGGAGGCACGGGACCGGGTCGGCGGTCGCACCGAGGGTGGAGTCCTCGAGGGGCACCCGATCGAGCTCGGCGGCACCTGGATCGGCGAGGGTCATACCGAGATGTACCGGCTCGTCGACGAGCTGGGCCTGGAGACGTTCCCGACCTGGAACGACGCCGGCGAGCTGCTCGTCGACCTCGGCGGCAAGCAGTCCCGGCTCGGCCCGCAGAAGGGCGCGACGCCCAAGTTCAACCCGATCGCCCTGGCCGACCTCGCCCAGGGCCTGGCCCGCTACGAGAGGCTCGCGCGCGGCGTCGACGTCGAGCGGCCGTGGGCCCACCCCAAGGCCTCGCTGCTGGACGGCCAGACCTTCGAGTCGTGGATCCGTCGCAACCTGAGGACGCCCACCGGCCGTTCCTACTTCCGCGTGCTGACCGAGGCTCTCTACTCGGCCGACGCCGCCGACCTCTCCCTGCTCCACACGCTCTTCTACACGATCAGCAACGGCGATCTCGATACGCTCGCCTCCACCGACAGCGGCGCCCAGAAGGATCGCGTCGTCGGTGGATCGGTGCTGGTCTCCCAGCACCTCGCCGTCGGCCAGGACGTGCGGTTCGGCTCGCCCGTGGCCCGCATCGCCCAGAGCAGCGAGAGCGTCAGTGCCATCACCCGCGACGGCGAGACCCACACGGCGCGACATGCCCTCCTCACCCTGCCTCCGACCCTCGCCGGGCGGCTCGACTACGACCCGATCCTTCCCGCCGGCCGCGACCAGCTCACCCAGCGCGTGCCGGCCGGAACGGTCGTGAAGTGCTTCGCGGCGTACCCGAAGCCGTTCTGGCGCGAGCAGGGACTCAACGGCCAGGCGATATCCGACCGCGGCCCGGTCAAGGTCACCTTCGACGTCTCCCCGCCCGGCGCGGAGGTCGGCATCCTGATCGGCTTCGTCGAGGCCGGCGAGGCCCGCAGCTGGCAACGTCTTCCCGACAGCGAGCGTCGCCGCGGCGTCATCGACTGCTTCGTGCGCTACTTCGGGGGCGAGGCAGCCACCCCGATGTCGTACGTCGAGAAGGACTGGAGCGCCGAGGAGTTCACCCGCGGCTGCTACGGCGCCGGCTTCGGCCCCGGCGTCTGGACGAACTTCGGACCGCTGCTCCGCGAGCCCGTCGGTCGGATCCACTGGGCCGGAGCGGAGTACGCCACCGCATGGAGCGGCTACATGGAGGGAGCAGTCCGCTCGGGCCAACGCAGCGCCGACGAGATCCTCGCCGCACTGGCATGACCCGCAAGTCTGCTGAGGTCGAGATCTCCGATGTCGGTGGCACGAAGAGACTCGTCTTCGACATCATCAGCGGTAGTCCCGATGTCCTGGCCGAGATCATGGAGGCACTCGCGTGAAGATCCACCACCTCAACTGCGGCACGATGCACCCGGTAGCCACCCCCGGCAGCCTGGTCTGCCACGTACTTCTCGTCGAGACGGAGAACGGTCTCGTGCTCGTCGACAGCGGATTCGGTACGCAGGACGCCGCCGACCCGAAGGGCCGGTTCGGCGGCGCGCGCTTCCTGGTGCGCCCGAGTTTCGACGTCTCCGAGTCGGCCGTCGAGCAGGTCGCGCGGCTGGGCTTCGACCCTCAGGACGTACGCCACGTCGTGCTCACCCACTTCGACGCCGACCACACCGGCGGGCTCGCCGACTTCCCCTGGGCGCAGGTACACCTGACCGCAGCCGAGAACTTCGCCGCCCTGCACCCCCAGGGCGCCATCGAGAGAGGCCGCTACCTGCCCAGCCAGCGTGCCCACGGCCCGGTGCTCGTCGAGCACACACCTGAGGAGGGCGAGTCCTGGAGAGGGTTCGCGGGGGCCAAGGAGCTCACCGAGATCTCTGCCGGCCTGGTGCTGATCAATCTGCCGGGCCACACCCGCGGCCATGCCGCCGTCGCCGTCGACGCCGGTGACCACTGGGTCCTGCACGCTGGCGACAGCTTCTACCACCACGGCCAGATCGACGGCTCCGGCCACGCGCCGCGCACCCTGACCCTGATGGAACGCCTCATCGCGCACGACCGGAAGAAGGTCCAGGCCAACCACGAGCGCCTCGCCGAGCTCTGGGCCGCCCCCTCCCCCGACCTCGTCCTCGTCAACGCCCACGACCCGAGCCTGCTCCGCTAGCCTCACCTCGCTGTCGTCTCATGAAGAGGAACACGATGTCCGAGCGCGAGTTGACTCACCCCGTCACGCTGACATTGCCGAACGGTCACCTCAATCCGGACGCGGTCGGGTGGGCACGTCAGCCGCTTGTCGACACCACCGGCATCGGTCGCGGCCGGGGCCGCAACAAGCGCTGGGAATACTGGAATGTCACCACGCCGACCCACATCGTCGGACTTACCGTCTCCTCGATCGACTACGCCGCCGTCCATGAGGTCTGGGTCCTCGACCGTGTGACCGAGCAGACCTGGGGCGCAGCGGCGACGGTGATCCCGCCACGGCACGTCGAGCTACCGGCCACCGTCGAGAGCGGCCGAGCGTTCGCCCGGGCCAAGGAGCTGGAGATCGAGGTGACCCCCGACACCGACGGCACTCGCCTGCAAGCCCGGATCCCCGGAGTCTCGATCGACGTTGTCGCGCATCTGCCCGCGCTGCACGAACGACTGGCTGTCGTGGTGCCATGGAGTTCGACCCGTTTTCAGTACACAGTCAAGGATGTCGCCCGGCCGGCGACAGGATCACTCACCATCGACGGCATCGCCCACCAGCTCCCCGCGGATGACTCCTGGGCAGTCCTCGACCACGGCCGGGGCCGATGGCCCTACAGCATCAGTTGGAACTGGGGCGCTGGCTCGGGTCGCAGTGGCGGTCGGGTGATCGGCCTCCAGGTCGGCGGTCTCTGGACCGAGGGCACCGGGTCGACCGAGAACTCCCTGTACGTCGACGGGAGGCTGCACAAGATCCACGAGGAGCTCACCTGGGACTACGACCTGGCTGAATGGCGCCGGCCCTGGCGCGTCCATGGAGGCGGCCTCGAGGCGACGTTCGAACCGTTCTACGACAAGGTCACCCGGACCAACTTCGGCGTCCTGGCCGGGCGCACCGACCAGTGCTTCGGGCACTGGTCAGGCACCTACGCGATCCCGGACGGCGACAAGATCGCCTTCGACCAGATCCTCGGCTGGGCCGAAGAGGTACACAACCGCTGGTGAAACCTGTAGTGGATCCCCGCCTAGCCACTTCTGAGCGCACCGACGCACAACGACACCGCAGCTCAGACTCGGAAATCGAAGAAGCCCGGACCTTTCGGTCCGGGCTTCTTCTTTGGAGTAGCGGGGACAGGATTTGAACCTGTGACCTCTGGGTTATGAGCCCAGCGAGCTACCGAGCTGCTCCACCCCGCGTCGCAAGAAGAACATTACACGCGAGGGGAAACGAACCCCTAATCGGAGGAGTCCCTCATCCCCCCGAGATGAGGTCGGCGGCCTGGTCGACCTTGTCCTGAGCCTCGGCGATGAGGCGCTCGCGCTCGGCGTAGTCGCCGGCCTTGCCGGCCTCGTCCGCCTGAGCGAACAAGGAACGCGCGTCCTCGAGGAGCTGGCCCACCTCACCCGGAGAGTCACCGGAGGGTGGGGTGGTCTCGGCCGGTTCCTCGTCGGGATCGGAGGCCGTCGGGGGCGTCGGGGCGGCGCCGGTCAGCGCGACCTCGAGGGCCTCGTTCAGCGTCGAGCCGTAGCCGACCCGTCCGTCGTAGGAGACCAGCACGAAGGCCAGCTGGGCATAGCCCGAGGTCGAGGCGGTCGCTCGGCGGGCGTAGATCGGCTCGACGTACAAGATGCCGTTCTTCGCCGTCGGGTACGTGACGACCTGGCCCCACACCGGCGCCGATCCGGAGCGGTTGAAGGAGGCCACCTCGTCGGCGATCGCCTTGTCCGTACGGAACTCGTTGGAGACCATGCCCGGACCCTGGGTGTCGTCGGGGAAGCCGGTGGTGATCCGGATCTTCCCGTAGTTCTCCGAGGTGGCGTCCGAGTCGACCGACATCATCGCCGCCAGGTTGGGACGGTTGTAGGGCACGAACGCGGACGTCAGCGACCAGCGCGCCGTGCCGGAGCCGTCGTCGAGGAACATCCGGTAGGGAGTCTGCTGGTGGTTGTCGTCGTTGGGGTCCTCGGGGACGGCCCAGCGCTCGTTACCGGAGAAGAAGACGTCTGGGTCGGAGACGTGGTAGCGCGCCAGCTGGTAGCGCTGCACCTTGTAGAGGTCCTCGGGGTAGCGAAGGTGCTCCAACAGCTCCTTCGGGATCGACGACTTCGGCATCACGGTGCCGGGGAAGGCCGCCTCCCACGTCTGCAGGATCGGGTCGGCCTCGTCCCACTCATAGAGCGTGACCGTGCCGTCGTACGCATCCACGGTCGCCTTCACCGCGTTGCGCATGTAGTTGATCTCGTCGGTCGGCAGCGTCTGCACCCCGGCCGAGGTCTGGGTGGCGTCGTCGGTCATCGAGGCGAACGAGTCACGCGCGGCCTGCGGGTAGCGGTCGGTGGTCGTGTAGCCGTCGACCACCCACTGGATCCGCCCGCCCACGATCACCGGGTAGACGTCGTCGTCCAGGGTCAGCCACGGCGCCACCTTCTGCACCCGCTCCTTGGGAGAGCGGTCGTAGAGGATCTCGGAGTCCTCGGTGACCCGCGAGGAGAGCAGGAAGTTCGTGGAGCCGAACTGGATGGCGTACATCAGCTGGCGGAAGTTGGACCCGATCGGGATGCCGCCGGCACCTTCGTAGGTCGTCCGGGTCTCGCCGTCCTCGGAGTTGTAGTCGAGCTCGACCGCGGCGCCCTTGTCGGCCTTGCCGACGATCGAGTACTCCGGCGAGTCCTCGCCGAAGTAGACCTTGTCCTGGAACTTGCCCTGCCCGGAGGTCAGGTCGTGCTGGCCGGTGCGGTCGCCCTCGGCCCACTGCATCTGGTTCGACTCGGTCTTGTCGTCGGCTCCGCGCATGTTGGCGTAGGAGGCGATCACGCCGTTGGAGTGGGTGTAGACCGTGTGCAGGTTGGTCCAGGTGCGGTCGGAGTCGGAGATGCCGGCCTGGTTGAGCTCGCGTACGCCGAGCACGACCGCGCGCTCCTTGCCGCCGACCTCGTAGGTGGAGATGTCCAGCGGCTCGTGGACCGAGTAGTAGGAGCGACCCTGCTGGACCTGCTCGAACTCGCGGTGGACCACAGCGGGGTCGACGATCGGCAACGAGGACGCGGTCTCGTCGAGCTGCTCGGGAGAGGCGCCGTCGGCCTCGGCCTGCGAGGTGTACTCGGTCACCTCGAGGTCGTCCTTGGCGATCCCGTAGGCGTCCTGGGTGGCCTTGATGTTGGCCGCCAGGTAGGGCTTCTCCTTGTCCTGCTCGCTCGGCCGGACCTGGAAACCCTGCACGACCGCGGGCCAGATCATCCCGATCAGCAGCACCGAGATCGCGAACAGCGAGATCGCGATCGAGGGCAGCTGCCAGTTGCGCCGCCACATGTTGAGGATGAACAGCACGCCACAGATCACCGCGATCCCGAGCAGGATCTGGTTGGCCGGGAGGACGGCGTGCTCGTCGGTGTAGGTCATCCCGTCCAGGCGGGGCCCGGAGCCGTTGACCAGGTCGTAGCGGTCGACCCAGTAGTCGAGCCCCTTGACCAGCAGGATCAGCCCGAGCATGGCGCTGAGCTGGATCTGCGCCGAGCGGGTGAACCGGTCGCGCTGCGCGGTGAGCCGGATGCCGCCGTAGACATAGTGCACGACCATCGCGCCGATGGTGCCGAGGATCAGCCCGGTCAGCGCGAAGTTGACCAGGTAGTGCCACCACGGCAGGTCGAAGACGTAGAAGCCGATGTCCTTGCCGAAGAACTCATCGGTCTTGTCGAAGTCGCGCCCGTGGCGCCACATCAGATACGTACGCCACTGGCCGGCGCCCGAGAAGCCGGCGAAGATCCCCGATACACCAGCGACGCCCACCAAGAGCCAGGTGCGGATCGGGGCGATCGCGTCGCGGTAGCGGTCCAGCCCACCGATGTCGTCGGCCGGGTGGAAGTAGGGACGGGTGCGGTAGGCGAGCGCCGCGGGCAGCCCGATCATGATCGCCATCAGCACGAAGAAGATGACGAAGAGTGCGGTCCGCGTCCAGAAGACCGTGCCGAAGACGCTGCTGAAGTCGATCGCGTCGTACCACAGCGCGTCGGTGTAGATCGCGGCGAAGGCACTGATGCCGAAGAAGAGCACGATGACCGAGACGGCCGAGATCGCCAGCCATCGGTTGCGGCCGCTGCTCTGTGTGCGCGCCGGCGCCTGCGCCGGGTCGTCGTCGTCGAACAAGCTCATTCCTCACCCTCCGGATTCTCCTCAAGAGTGACACGCAGCAGTTCGAGGAGCTCGGGGACCAGGTCGACCCCGCCGATGACCGACTGGTCGTCGTCGTGCGCCTTCAACCGCAGAGCACAGTACGTTGCACCAGCACGTGTCGCGCCGGCCACGATGCGTACCTCTTGCCGGTCGGGGTGCGCCTTGGCGAACTCCGCGGCCGCCTCGGCGTCGTCGGGGATCTTGCCGTCGGCATCGGGCGGCAGCACCAGGCGCTCGACGACCGCCGCACAGCCGGTGACCCCCTGGGGCCAGGCGGTCGTCTGGAGGACCTCCTCCAGCTGGGTCGTCACCGGGACCTGGTCCTGCTCGATCGGGGTCAGCGACCCGTCCTGGTCGGGAGCGTCCAGGCCCATCATCGTGGCGAGCGCGGGCTCGGCCCTGACCAGCGCTGCGGTGTCGACCAGCGCGAAGAGCCGCGCCGGCCCGTCCCAGCCCAGGCCGGCGACGTGGGACTCGATCTCGAGGACGGCCGCGGCCAGCGCGGGGTCGGTCTCCAGGTCGAGACCTCGGCTGAGCTCAGGAGTGGGCTCAGGAGTGGGCCCGGGCGTGGGCTCAGGGGTGTCGTTCACTTCGTGCTCCCACAGGTCGGCAGCTTGGCATTCGGGTCCTCGGTCCAGGTTTCGATCGCCTTGATGGCGTCGTCGAGAGTCTCCACACGGGTCAGGCGCATGTCACCGTTCTCGGCGCCCTCGACGTCTTGGCAGTTGCCGGCGGGCACCAGGAAGAGCTCGGCTCCGTCCGAGGCCGCACCCGGGATCTTCTGCTGGATCCCGCCGATCGGGCCGACGTTGCCGTCCCCGTCGATGGTGCCGGTGCCGGCGATCTTCTTCTCGTCGGTCAGCGGCCCCTCGGTGAGGGTGTCGTAGACCGAGAGCGCCATCATCAGTCCGGCGCTCGGTCCGCCGATGGCCGGATCGAGGGTGATCTTGACGTCGTAAGGAAACTCGTAGGTCGCTCCCAGCGAGACACCGATGAAGGCCTTGCCGTCCTTCTCGCCGGTCTTGATGGTCTCGGTGAGCGTCTTGCCCTTGCGCTCAATGGTCACCTCGATCGTGTCCCCGGGCTCGACCTTCTGCACCTCGGCGACGACCTCTTCGGGGGTGTCGACCGCCTTGTCGCCGACCTTGGTGATCACGTCGTCGGCCTTCAGCTTGCCGGCGGCCGGCGCGTCCTCGGTCACCTCCGCGACCGAGACCTCGTCGACGTCCTCGCCGAGCTTGGTGAGCGCTGCCGCGATCGCCGCGTCCTGAGCGCTGGCCATCTGCACCTGCCCGGCCTCGCGGTCGTCCTCGACGGTGCCCTGGTCGGGGTAGGCGACCTCGCGCGGGTAGACCGCCTCGGTGTCGCTCATCCAGGCGCCGAGCAGGGTCCAGAGTCCGAGCCGAGCCTCGCGGGTGGTCTCGGAGACCGTGGTCATCCGCAGCTGGCCCTTGTCGCGGTAGCTCGGGTGGCCCTCGACCTGGACGATGTCCTTGCCGTCGAACTCGCCCAGGACGTTCACCGTCGGCCCGGGGCTGTAGATCGTGAACGGAAGCGGGACGACCCAGGCGATCACGATCAGGGCAACCACGAGCGGCAGGGCGACCAGACCGGCCAGGGTGCGCTGTGTCATAGCGTCACCTTCTCATTCGAGACCAAGTGCACCCTAAGAGGCGTCGCGGTTGACACGGACCGCGACTCCGGTCGATCTGTCCGGCGGCGGCTGGGGCGCTGCGTACCTTCTCGAGCGCTCCCGCGTCTTCTCCTTCTCGAGCGCGACGCCGAGGCGGCGTACGACCTCTTCCCGGTCCTGCTCGCGGCCCTCTCGTCCGAGGAACGCGACCCAGGCCATCGCCAGCACGGTGATGACCGCAGACGGTACGAGCCAGAGCAGGATGTCCACGGGCTGAGCCTATTTGGTGAGCACTGCGGCGCGCATCAGGGCGCGCCGACCCACTCGTCGGTGCCGTCGGTGAAGACCTGGTGCTTCCAGATCGGCACCTCGGCCTTGAGGGTGTCGATGAGGTCGCGGGAGGCGGCGAAGGCCTCGCCACGGTGGCCGGAGGCGGTGGCCACGATGACGGCGATGTCGCCGATGTCGAGGTGGCCGGTGCGGTGGACGGCGGCGAGCCCGGCTACGGCGTGGTTCGCAGCGACCTTCTCGGCCACCTCCTGCAGGCGTGCGAGGGCGGTCGGGTGGGCCTGGTAGTCCAGACCCGTCACGCCCTTTCCACCGTCGTGGTCGCGTACGCGGCCGACGAAGATCGTGACTCCACCCGAGGTCTCGTCGTCGAGTGCGTCCATCACCTCGGTGACATCGAGAGGGGTCTCCCGGATGTCGAGGAGCTTTACGGCAGCGTTCATGGGGCCAGCCTAGTGCTTGCTGACAGCAGGCTTCCGTAACCGCGTAGGCTGGACACATGAGTCAGACCCCAGGTGGCCCCGACGAGCCGGAGGAGCCGGAGAACCCCTTCAAGGGCACGCCCTTTGAGGCGTTCTTCGGTGGTTTTCCTATCGGCGGCGTCGGCGGAGGCCCCGGCGGCATGCCTGACCTGAGCCAGATCTTCGGTCAGATCCAGTCGCTGCTACAGCCCTATGACGGCCCGCTGAACTGGGACGTCGCGATGGACCTCGCCCGCAAGGTCGCCGCGTCCTCGCCCGACCCGACGCCTTCTCAGCGGCAGAAGGACGCCGTCGCCGACGCGATCCAGCTGGCCGACCACTGGCTGGAGGAGACCACGTCCTTCCCCTCCGGCGTGAAGTCCGCCACCGCCTGGTCGAAGGCCGAGTGGTTGGTCAACACCCTGGACGCGTGGAAGCCGCTGATCGAGCCGGTCGCCGCCTCGACCGCGGCCGCGATGAGCGGCCAGCTCCCCGAGGACATGAAGGCCCAGATGGGCCCGATGATCGGGTTCGTCGGCAAGGCGATGGGCGCGTTGTACGCGAACCAGGCCGGCACCGGCCTCGGCCATCTCGCCGGCGAGGTCATCTCCGTCTCCGACATCGGCATCCCGCTGACCGAGCCCGGTCAGGCCGCGCTGCTGCCGGTCAACGTCGAGCCCTTCGCCGAGGGCCTGGGCGTCAGCACCGACGACGTGCTGCTCTTCCTGGCCCTGCGCGAGGCCGCCCACCAGCGGCTCTTCGCCGGCGTGCCGTGGCTGCGTGACCACGTGGTCTCGGCCGTGACCGACTACGCGCGTGGCGTCGAGCTCAACATGGAGGCCATGCAGCAGCGCATCGAGGAGCAGATGCGCGGCCTGGACCTCTCCGCCATGCAGGACCCGTCCCAACTGCAGAACATGTTCGAGGAAGGCATGTTCGAGGTGCCCGACTCGCCCGCGCAGAAGGCGGCGCTGGAGCGGCTCGAGATCGTGCTGGCGCTCGTGGAGGGCTGGGTCGACGAGGTCGTCGCCCTGGCCACCGCCGAGAGGATGCCGGTCGCGGCGCAGCTGCAGGAGGCCGTACGCCGCCGCCGGGCTGCCGGCGGTCCGGCCGAGCAGACCTTCGCGACCCTGGTCGGCCTCGACCTCCGGCCACGACGGCTGCGGGACGCGGCCGCGCTGTGGGGCTCGCTGCGCACCCGACAGGGCATCGAGGCCCGCGACGGCGTCTGGATGTCCCCGGCGCTGCTGCCCACCTCGGCCGACCTCGACGACCCGCTCGGCTTCCGTGAGGGCGCCGAGGCTCCCGACGTCGACTCGATCGACTTCGACGCGGAGCTCAAGAAGCTGCTCGGCGGAGACGCTGACGAGTGAGTCTGCACGCTGACGCGCTCGCGAACCTGCGGGCGTGGGATGCGCCGTCGGCTCCGCAGGAAGCCTTGCGGCAGCGCTACGTCTCCCATCTCGAGGCCGAGCCCACCGGGGTCTTCAAGTCGTGCGTACCCGACCACCTGACGGCCTCGTGCGTGGTGCTCTCCGACGACGGCTCCTCGGTGCTGCTGACCCACCACCGCAAGGCGCGGCGCTGGTTCCAGTTCGGTGGTCATCTGGAGCAGGGCGACGCGACGCTGTGGGCGGCCGCCGCCCGTGAGCTGCGTGAGGAGTCCGGGGTGCCGGACCTGGTGCCGCTGCCTGGATTGGTGCAGCTCTCCGAGCACCCGGTGCCCTTCTGCGCTCCGTCCGGGGACGTCCACCACCTCGACGTACGCTTCATGGCCCTCGCTCCCGCTGGCGCGGTCCCGGCGGTGAGCGAGGAGTCGCTGGACGTACGTTGGTGGCCGGTCGACGGCATCCCCGACCCCGAGGACAATCTCCTCGAGCTCATCAAGCTCGCCCAGGCCCGCCGAGTCGGTCAGTCGATCTCTTCGACGTCGTCGTCCTCATCGCCCGGAGGGGCGGGGAGCTTGGCGGCGGCGGACCAGCCGGCCAGGTAGCCCTTGGCGCGCTCGGCCTGGGGATAGCGGTCGACCCACGCCCAGAAGGCCTCGTTGTGCTTGGCCTCGAAGAGGTGGGCGAGCTCGTGGACGAGCACGTAGTCGACGACCCAGCTCGGCATGCCTCGCAGCCGGTCGCTGAGCCGGATCGAGCGGTCGCCCGGGGTGCACGAGCCCCAGCGACTGTTCTGGTTGTCGACCCAGCGAACGGAGTCGGGCTTGGCCAGACCGCCGAAGTACTGGTCGCTCAGCGCGGCCGAGCGCCGCATCAGATCATCGTCGCTGGGCTTGCGACGCCGTTCGGCCTTCTCCAGGCGGGCGACCATCTGCTCGACCCACTCGGCCTCCTCGCGCTGGGACATCGCGGCCGGGATCATCACGATGATTCGGTCGCCGTCACGGTAGGCGGAGACCGTACGCCGACGCCGCTTGCTGCGTCGCACCTCGATCTCCGGGCCGTCCATAGGTCAAGAAACTACCTGTTCGCCCAGGCCAGCAGGCGATCCCGCGGCCAGGTGTTGATGATCCGTTCCTCTTCGATACCCGCCGTTTCGGCTCGTTCGCACCCCAGGACGAGGAAGTCGAGCTGCCCCGGGGCGTGTGCGTCCGAGTCGATCGAGAAGAGGCAACCGGCGTCGCGAGCGAGCTCGAGGAGCTTGGACGGCGGGTCTCTCCGCTCGGGCCGGGAGTTGATCTCGACCGCGACCTCATGCTCGGCGCACGCCTCGAAGACCTTGCGGGCGTCGAACTGGCTGCCGGGCCGGGTGCCGCGGTTACCGGTGACCAGTCGACCGGTGCAGTGACCGAGCACGTTCATCCGGGTCGTGGAGACCGCCGCGACCATCCGCTTCGTCATCTGCTCCTTCTCCATCTTGAGCTTGGAGTGGACGCTGGCGACCCGCAGCTGGAGCTTGGCGAGCATCTCGTCGGTCTGGTCGAGGCTGCCGTCGTCGAGGATGTCGACCTCGATCCCCTTCAGCAGGGTGAACCCGTGTCCGGCGAGGTGGTCGTTGACCGCGTCGACGACACCGAGCTGCCGCTCCAGGCGGGCGGCGCTGAGGCCGTTGGCGACCGTCAGGCGCGGACTGTGGTCGGTGAGCACGAGGTACTCATGTCCCAGCTCGATCGCGGTGAAGGCCATCTCCTCGATCGGCGACCCGCCGTCGGACCAGTCGGAGTGGCTGTGCAGGTCGCCGCGGAGCCTGCTCCGCAGCCCCTCCCCCGCCCCGTCGGCGGTCAGCGGACCGCCGTGGACGCGCTCGGTCTCCAGCAGCCGCTGCGGAACCTCGCCGCGCGCGGCCTCGCTGATGACCTTGGCAGTGCTGGCGCCGACCCCGCTCAGCTCGGTCAGGGTGCCCTCGGCCACCCGGCTGCGTACGTCCTCCTCGGAGAGGGGCAGGATCGCTGCGGCCGCGGCGCGGAACGCCTTCACCTTGTAGGTGTCCTCGCGTCCGCGCTCGAGCAGGAATGCGATCCGTCGCAGCGCTGCGACGGGGGACAACGGCTCGCCCACCAAATCTTCCTCCAACTATTTTTGCCTCCACAGGCGGTGGAGAATGCTTTTCCCTGGTCAAGGTCCTGATTCAACCGAATATTCTTCATCCGGTCACTTGGTTACTCACAGGAATGCGCGTGTCTTCCACCGGCTGTCCCCAAGCAAAGCGGGGTTGTCCACATCTTGTCCACAAGCAACGCGGAGTGGGACGTTGACGCGCTCCCACATCCTCTTTAAGTTCGATGTCAGTGGGACCCCCGGCGCCGCCGGACGGCCTTCGCAAGGGGAAGGCGAAGGACGATCCAGGCACCGGGGGTCCCTCCAGTTTTCAGGTGGCTCGGCGACCTTGGCAAGTGCCTTCGGCAACGCTTCGATGCCCCTTCGAAAGTCGCGAATCCCCCGGTATGACGCCAACACGCCGACACTCGCTTGATAGCCCGTGTTGCCGCCGAAAGCGCCGCGTGTCGTAGGGTCGAGTTGGCTCGACATGACGAGCTTCCGACGGGCTTCCCTGACAACCCCGTCGCGACGACCAGTTAAATAAAGGCAAGGAGGCCGTCATGGCGGAGACCTGGAGCGGCGAGTTCTACTGCGTGAAGTGCAAGGAGAAGCGCGAGGCAACCGGTGAGATCCGGGTGAACGACAAGGGCACCAAGATGGCCAAGGCCGTCTGCCCCGTCTGCAGCACCAACCTCAACCGCATCCTCGGTAAGGCCTGAGCGCTCAGTTTCATCCTGAGCCCACGCGGCGGCGTCCCCGGCATATCCGGCGGCGCCGCTGCCACGTTTTGCCGAGACGGCAGCCCCGTCGGCCGAAGCGTCACGCGCGTCGGCCGAGACGTCATCCAGGTGCCAACTCGGCCGACGTAGGTGACGCCTCGGCAGGTTATCCACAGGGGCTGTGGATTGTCGGTGCGGGAAATCCGGGGCGATGTGAGACTCCCGGCATGAGCACGCGCTACCGGATTCGGCCGGGGTATGTGGCCGTACGACGTGATGAGACCCGACTCCAGATCGGCATCGACCCGCCACGGCGAGCGATCGTGCAGGACGGCGTGGAGGTACGTCGCCTGCTGACCGACCTCGCCGCCGGCCAAGCGGTCGAGCCAGACCACCTGCCCGGACGGCACGCGATGCAGCAGCTGGGCAACGCCGGCCTGCTGATGGAGGCGGACGGCGGGGAGCCGCCACCACGGGTGGGCTTCGACGGTCCGCCGGCGCTGCTCTCGGCGGCTCGGGCGCTGATCGGACCGGCCCCGGCAACGTCGGCCGCGCCCGACATCGTCGTACTCCTCTCCGAAGGGCCGCTGGACCGCGAACGAGCCGACGAGATGGTGCGCGAGGGCAGGGCGCACCTCGTCGTCGAGAGCGGCCCCGACACCTGGACGGTGGGCCCGCTGGTCGTCCCCGGGGTCACCGCGTGCCTACGCTGCCTCGACGCGACGCTCGCGGAGGAGGACGAGCGGCGGGCCGTGGTCGTGAGCCAGCTCGTCGGCAACGACGTGCCGAGCGACGCGCTGCTGCAGTCCCTCGCGCTCTCCTGGGCCGTACGCGACGCCCGCACCTACCTCGCCGGGCGGACCCCGACCTCGTGGTCGGCGTCGGTGATCCTCACCCGTGACGACGAGCCCACCGTCCGACAGTGGCTGCGGCATCCCTACTGCGGCTGCGCCTGGGACCTGATCGCCTCGGCCGGGCCGGGGACGGGTGAACCGGCTTGACCTCCGCCGACGCCTCCGGCACCCTTGCGGACATGGTCACGAAGAGCGCGCTGCGACGACGAGGCATGGGTCTCTGACCCCGCCCTCGCGTCAGCCTGCCCTCTTCACCTCCTAGGACCACTCCCGTGCACGAGCACACCCTTGCCCTGTCCGCATCCCTGCAGAGCGCCGTCGTCACCTGCTTCGGCGACACCTTCGCCGGTATCGATCCCGAGCTGCGGCCGGCCACCCGGCCCGAGTTCGGACATCTCCAGTCCAATCTCCCGCTGCGGCTGGCCGGCCCGCTCGGCCTGCCGCCGCGGGAGATCGGCGCCCGCCTCATCGATGCCGTCGACCTGGGCGATCTCGTCTCCCTCGAGCTGGCCGGAGCCGGGTTCCTCAACCTCACCTGGTCCCCCGACGTCCTCGGCGCGGTGGTCAGCGACCTGCTCACCGACCCACACCTGGGCGTACCCGTCCCGGCGAGCCCGAGACGGGTCGTCGTCGACTACTCCTCCCCCAACGTCGCCAAGCCGATGCACGTCGGCCACCTGCGCTCCACGGTCATCGGCGACTCTCTCGCCAGGGTCCTGGCCTACACCGGCCACGACGTCGTGCGGCAGAACCATCTCGGCGACTGGGGCACCCAGTTCGGCATGCTGGTCGAGGAGCTGCTCGGCGAGGGTCTCAGCGACCCGGCCACGGTCGCCGACCTGGACATGGCCGAGCTGCTCGCGCTCTACCAGCGGGCCAAGGCGCGCTTCGACGACGATCCGGGCTTCGCCGACTCCGCCCGGCGGCGGGTGGTCGCGCTCCAGTCCGGCGAGCCGACCACCCTCGCGCTGTGGCAAGCGCTGGTCGACGCCTCGATGGCCGAGTTCGAGGCCACCTACGGCCGGCTCGGCGTACTCCTGACCGATGACGACTTCGACGGCGAGAGCCGCTACAACCCGCAGCTCCCCGGCGTCGTTGACGACCTTCGGGCATCGGGACTGCTGACCGAGTCGGCCGGCGCCCAGGTCGTCTATCCCGACGGCTTCACCGGCCGCGACGGCGCCCCGCTGCCGCTGATCGTCCGGAAGGCCGACGGCGGGTTCGGGTACGCCGCCACCGACCTCGCCACGATCCGGCACCGCGTCGACGACCTGGCCGTGAACCGGGTCGTCTACATCGTCGACCACCGGCAGAGCCAGCATTTCGAGATGGTCTTCGCCGTCGCCCGCGCCGCCGGCTGGCTGCCCGACTCGGTGGAGGTCCAGCACATCGGCTTCGGCACCGTGCTCGGCCCCGACGGCCGGCCGTTCAAGACCCGCTCGGGCGAGACGGTCTCGCTGACCGCACTGCTGGACGCCGCCGAGGAGGCCGCCGCGGCCAGCTACGCCGGCCACGAGGTCGTACGTGCCGTGGCCAACGCCGCGGTGAAGTACGCCGACCTCTCCAACAACCTCGCCCGCGACTACGTCTTCGACCTCACCCGGATGTCGGCCACCACCGGCGAGACCGGCCCGTATCTGCAGTACGCCCATGCCCGGGTGTGCAGCATCCTCGCGCAGGCACCGCAGCAGGCGCACGGCATCAACACGCTGTCCCACCCGGCCGAGCAGCGGCTGGCGCTGGAGCTGACCGGCTTCGCATCGGTGGTCGCCAAGGTCGCCGACACCTTGGAGCCGCATCACCTGACCGCGTACCTCTATGGTCTGGCGACCGCCCTGACGGGGTTCTACGAGAACTGTCCGGTGCTCAAGGCAGAGGGTGAGGTCAGGCAGACCCGACTCGCGTTGTGCGAGGCGACCCGGCGGGTGCTGTCAGAGGGACTCGGGCTCCTCGGGATCGAGGCGCCACAGAGGATGTGAGCGGTGGTGCTCAGGACCACCAGTCGGAGTCGAGCTTGGCTTCCATGGAGCGCACGTGACGTCGCGAGCAGGCCTCGCAGAACGACTTCGCACGCCCACGCTCGACCGCGGTGGTCCATGCGAGGAGGCGGTTGGGGTCGGCCTCGTAGCATCCGCAGAAATCGCAGGTCTTCATGTCTCAACGATAGGTCGAATTCCTGCGCTTCCCACGGTGCAACACCGAAATTCTGGATCACCCGGATGTCAGGTCCGTGTTACCTGCCTGAGGGCAGGACACAGGCGCTGTCGAGGCCCAGAACGTGGTTGAGACGGCCGAATGCCAGCCACGATCCGAGGCACATGCTCAGCTCGACGATCTCGGCATCGGTGTAGTGGGCCGACATCCGGTCCCAGAAGTCCTGGTCGATGCCGTGGTGGTCGATCGCGTAGCGCTCGGCGTACTCCGCCGCGAGCCGGGTGCGGTCGTCGAAAGCGTCTGTCGTACGCCACTCCTCGACCGCCTCGGCGAACGACTCCTCGACCTTCTCGCCGTCTCGTTCGGTGCGCCAGTCGAGGCAGAAGACGCACCCGTTGATCTGCGCGATCCGCAACCGGGCGGCCTCGAACTCGCGGAGCCCGAGCGTGGTGTGCTCGTAGACGGCGAGCGAGAGGCCGGCGGCGGCCGGACCGATCCCGTGGACCATCTCGCCCCAGACGTACGCGATCGGGTCCTTCCCCTCGGGGACGTCGATGATCATGCGGTCACACCTTCCTGGGCGGTCTTGGCCGCGCCGAGCTTGCCGGTCGCCGGACGCAGCGGTACGTCGAGCGCGTCGTAGAGGCCGGGGGCTGCGTCGACGAGCCACTCGACCGCGCCGACGAGCCTGCCGACCGCGGTGGCGTTGCCGCCCGCTGCCCGGTTTCCGGCCTTGTCGGTCGCCTCGACCGTCACCTCGATCCGTGGGTCGCCCTCGATGATCACCCGGTGGGCGCCGTCGCCGTCGGGTGGAGTCGGCCACTCCGGGGCGCACGAGGGATGGATGCGCGTGACGTGCTCGACGACGATGAGCGGCTCGCCTCCGACGATGCCCTGGACCTCGAAGCGCACCGCGCCCTGGGTGCCCTTCTCGAAGTCGCCCATCGAGGTGGTGGTCACGGTCTCGTCCAGCGGCAGCCGTTCGACGGTCTCCCGGATCTCGTCGAGCTCGACCTCGAGCCCGCGGGCGATCAACCGGACCTGACCACCCCACACCATGGTCGGCACGGTCTCCATGAGCATCGGGGCGTCGTAGTCCATCGGCTGCCCCATCCCGACGAGATAGCGGACGGAGTCGGGCTGGTCGTAGGTCGAGTAGTCGAAGATCTCCTGGCACCGGACGACGTCCACGGTGCTGCCCAGACCACTGACCAGCAGCGGCAGCACGTCGTTCCCCCACCCCGGATCGACGCCGGAGACGAAGAGGGACCCACCACCCTCGGCGATCGCGGCCAGCACCGGCTCGCGCATCTCCGGCGGAGCGTTGCGCTGGTCGTAGAGCGCGTAGAGGGCGGGCGTGACTACCACGGCACCGGTCCCGAGCGCTCGCACGATGTCGGCGAGGGCCTCGTCCGGGCGGATGTCGCCCGATGCGGCGTACACGATCGCCTGCGGACGTGCCGCGAGCACCGCGTCGATGTCGTCGGTGGCGGCGACCCCGAGGTCACGGCCGAGCTCTGCGAGGTCGCCGGCGTCGCGGCCGACCTTCTCCGGATCGTGGACGAGCACGCTCGTCAGCTCGAGCCGTGGATGTGCGTCGACCGCGCTGATGGCGAGTCGACCGATGTTGCCCGTACCCCAAATGCATGTGGTGACCATGCGACCTCTCTCTGATCGGTTTGCATGAAAGTTGCGAAACCAGTGACACCCGTCACACGGATACTAGAACATGTTCTAGCAATCAGTGACGGAAGTGATGGAAAGGGAGGTCATCATGAACAACACACCACGGGAGGGCGGGCCGCGAGGCCTGTCACGCCGAGGATTCATGCTCGGCGCGGGTTCGCTGGCTGGGGCCGGGATGCTGGGAGGAGCATTCGGAACCAGCCCGACCTGGGCAACCGCCGCGCCGGCGTCGATCGGCAACGGGGCGCAGGTGCCCGTGCTGGTCATCGGCACCGGCTACGGCGGCTCGGTCGCAGCCCTGCGACTGGCCCAGGCCGGCATCAACGTCCACATGGTCGAGATGGGCCAGGACTGGGCCACGGCCACCCCAGGGTCAGACGGCAAGATCCACCCCAAGATCACGAGTCCCGACCACCGCGCCTTCTGGATGCGCACTCGAACCAAACAGCCGCTCAAGAACTTCCTGGGGTTCCCGCTCGACAAGGACATCCCGAAGTACGCCGGGATCCTGGACGCCGAGGACTTCGCCGGGATCTCCGTCTACCAAGGACGCGGCGTCGGCGGCGGATCGCTCGTCAACGGCGGCATGGCCGTCACCCCGAAGCGCCAGAACTTCGGCTCCATCCTGCCCTCGGTGAGCGCCGAGGAGATGTACGCCACCTACTACCCGCGCGCCAACGCTGCCCTCGGCGTCGGATCGATCGACCCGGACTGGTTCGAGCGGACCTCGTACTACCAGTACTCGCGTGTGGGCCGGAAGCAGGCCCAGCGCTCGGGCTTCGCCTGGACGTTCGTCCCGGACGTGTACGACTGGAACTACATGGTCGCGGAGGACAACGGCACCGTTCCGAAGTCGGCGCTGGCGCAGGAGGTCATCTACGGGAACAACTACGGCAAGAAGACGCTGCCGAAGACCTACCTCGCCCAGGCCGCCGCCACCGGGAAGGTGGCGATCTCCTCGCTGCACCGAGCCACGTCGGTCAGGCCCGCGGCAGCCGGTGGGTACGACGTCGTCCTCGAGCAGATCAACACGGCCGGCGACGTCGTGGCCACGAAGACGGTCAACGCGGGCAAGGTGTTCTTCGCGGCCGGCAGCGTCGGCACGAGCAAGCTGCTGGTGAAGCTGAAGGCGACCGGCGCGCTGCCTGCTCTGAACAGCGAAGTCGGCCAGGGATGGGGCGACAACGGCAACGTCATGTGTGGACGGGCGAACCACATGTGGGACCCGACTGGTGACGTCCAGTCGACGATCCCGTGCTCGGGCATCGACAACTGGGATGCCGGTGGCGCTTTCGCCGAGGTCGCGCCGCTGCCTACCGGGATCGAGACCTACGCGTCGTTGTATCTCTCGATCACCAACACCACCCGCCGGGCCTCGTTCTCCTACAACGCGGGGAGCGGCGGGGTCGACCTGTCGTGGCAGACCGCCTGGAAGCAGGACTCCATCGCGATGGCAAAGACGATCTTCGACAAGATCAACCAGAAGGAAGGGACGATCTACCGGACCGACTTCTTCGGCAACAACAAGCAGTGGGGCGACCACCTGACCTACCACCCGTTGGGCGGAGCCGTCATCAACAAGGCGACGGACAACTACGGCCGCCTGCACGGCTACAACGGCCTGTACGTCATCGACGGCGCGCTCATCCCCGGCAACACCAGCGTCAACCCGTTCGTCACGATCACCGCCCTCGCGGAGCGGAACATCGAGAGGATCATCGCCACCGACCTCTGATCGGCTCGGCTGAAATGTAGGACCGGCCAGTCCGAGGG